>CAYLJT010000940.1:0-2964 GCA_964383995.1 uncultured Polyangiaceae bacterium | reverse complement strand
CGCTCCTGGTACGGCCGCGTGCTCGTCGAGAGGGTGGAGGGCTTCTGTTCCGAGAGCGCCTACATGCGCGCTTACGGCGAAATCAACGACTTCGAAGAGCAGCTCAACGACCACGGCATCATCGTCGTCAAGCTCTGGCTCCAGGTCTCCAAAGAAGAGCAGCTCCGCCGTTTTCAGGAGCGCGAAGAGACCAACTTCAAGCGCTTCAAGATCACCGCCGAAGACTGGCGCAACCGCGAAAAATGGGACGACTACGAGCGGGCTGTCTGCGACATGATCGACCGCACCAGCACCGAGCTCGCGCCCTGGACGCTGGTGGAGGCCAACGACAAGCGGCACGCGCGCATCAAGATCCTGACCACGGTGGCCGACCGCATCGAGGCCCGGCTAAAGCGCAAGTAGCGAGGGCTACGCGCTGCGCGCCAGCGAAGTCTGGGATACAGGCCAGGCCGGACTTCGAGCGTGCCAGCTACGTGGTTGGCTGGGGCGCCTCGGCGCCCAGGGGTCGAGCTTTTTGGCCGAAATACCAGGGCAGTCCCGGGGTCAGATAAGCGTCGGCGGGGATCCGGTGCGCGATCTCCGCGTGCAAGGCAGGGAGGCGCGACCAGTGGACGCCCGGTTTGTAGTGGTGGGCGGTGTGGTAGCCGAGGTTGCCCGTCAGGATGTTGTAGCCCCGGTGCAAGATGTTGTTGCACGCGACGAAATGCGAGGACGTGCTCCGGCCGCTGTGGTGCGAGTAGGTGGCCCAGGCGGTCAGAAACAGGGAGATGACCATGGGCAGGACGAACACGCACAGGCCCGCGAGGGGCCGGTAGCCGACCAGGGCCGCCACGACCGCCAGGGTCAGGACCCCCATCCAGACGAAGGTGCGGCGCTGCTTGGGAAAGTGCCGCCCGACCTCGAAGGCCCGTGGATAGGCGGTCAGACCCACCTCCAGGGTGTACTCCAGCTCGTTCAAGATCGTGCCGTCGTCCCGCTGCCAACGGGACTCGTCCTTGCTTTGATCGAGGTAGTTTTGGTGGTGACCCAGGGAGTGATGCAGCACCCAGGCGTTGCTCGTGATGCCGGTTTGCAGCGCGTACACCAGCTCCAGCGCGCGGTTGAGGCCGGTCTGATGAAATACCGGGACGTGTTGGTGGTGGTGATTCCAAGCGCAAACATGCGCCTTCGGCAGGATGCCGACCAGCGTCCAGGCAAACAGCCACACAGGTGAGCTGACGAACGCGTACACGCCCAGATCCCACAGAAACAGCGAGAGGATGACGGCGATCGGGTACCTGTCCTCGGCGAAGCGGAAAAAGCGCATGCGCCCATCTATGCCAAGCCTCTGTCAGAATAGGGTCACAACATGGGCATGGTCTCGTTTGACATGCCGCGCTAGGGCCCGCCCCAGTCGATGTCCACGGTGCCCGTCTCGGTGCATGGAAACCAGCAGTCGTTCGGAGGGCTGGTGAGCAGCGTCTCCTGGTAGGAATACTCCACGGTCCCCGCCGGGATCGAGCCTGTAATAAAGTGGTCGAGCTGCCACAGGCAGCCGTCTGGGCCGATGACCTGGACGGTGCCGCTGAGGAAGACCTGACCGTTCATGACCGTGCCTGTAAACTCGATGCCACCCAAGGTCGCGCTCACGGGGCCGCCTTCGCAGGGGTAGTTGATGACGCCCGTCGAGCCCGCTTCTACGGGCAGGTCGACGCAACCCGGGTCGGAAGGTACGGAACCGGTCACGAGCAGGGTAGGGGAGCAGCCTCCGACGTCGCAGTCGGCGTCGATCGTACCGTTGCAGTTGTCGTCCACCCCGTTGCAGACTTCGAGCACATCGGGGCCTTCGCTGCAGCCGTTGCAGGTCATGACGTCGTCGAAACAAAAGTCGCCATCGGGGCCGTCGCACGCTTCTCCGATGCCGAAGCCGTTGTCGATGGCGCCGTCGCAGTCGTCGTCGAGGCCGTTGCACAGTTCGTCGACGGGCTCGATGCCACCCTCGCAGGGCCCAAAAAAGCCGTCGGGTTGGCAATGTTTCAGGCCGGGCGCGCACTCCCCCACGTCGCTGCCGCAGACCTGCTCCACGATGCCTTCGCAGGGCTCGGGGGCCTGACCGCCTGCACCTCCCTCCCCGTTGCCGCCGCCGGACGGGTCGACCTGCAACGCGGAGCGCGCTCCACAACCGACCAGGGTGACGACCAGGAAGCAAGCGGCCCTACGAAGCATGGCGCCATCATCCTTGTTTTGGGCCTCCTTGGCAAGCCGGAACCTCACCAGGAGGGCGGCGGCAAGGTCGTCGTCCGCCTACAGGGCCTCTTCGACGGCCGCCAGCCGGCGTTCCAGAAACCGCTTCTCGCGGCTATTGGTCGCCCCGTGCAGGGCATCTCGGTAAGCCGCCGCGGCCCCGGCAAGATCCCCCATCCGCCGCAACAAATCGGCCTTCGTGGCCTTCAACAGGTGGTAGCCCGACAGCTCCCCCCGCGCTTCGAGCGAGCACACGAGGAGCAACCCGCGCGCCGGTCCGTCCACCATGGCCACCGCCACCGCGCGATTCAGCTCCACGATCGGCGACGGCGCGATGCGCGACAAAACCTCGTAGAGCGCTGCGATTTGCGGCCAGTCGGTGTCTTGGGGCTGGGGCGCCCGCGCGTGCAAGGCGGCAATGGCCGCCTGGACGGCGTAGGGGCTCGGTCTTACCCCACGGAGGGAAGCCTCCACCAGGGAGAGCCCCTCCTCGATCTGACCTCGGTCCCAGCGGCGGCGGTCTTGCTCTTCCAACAACACCAGATCGCCGGCATCGTCTTCCCGTGCATCTCGGCGCGCGTCGTGCAGCAGCATCAGCGCCAAGAGCCCGCGCGGCGCGGCTTCGTCAGGCAACAGCTCGCACAGCATTCTACCCAAGCGGATGGCCTCGGCGCACAGCTCTCGACGCAGCACGCCCTCCCCCGACGTCGGCGCGTAGCCCTCGTTGAACACCAGGTAGAC
>CAYLJT010000939.1:0-2966 GCA_964383995.1 uncultured Polyangiaceae bacterium | reverse complement strand
GTGCTGCTCGGCACCGCCTACCTCTTCACCGAAGAGGCCGTCGCGACCCAGGCGATCGGCGCCGTGTTTCAAGAACAGGCAATGGCATGCGCGCAGACGTCTCTGCTCGAGACCGCCCCGGGGCACGCCACGCGCTGCGTCGAGACCCCCTTCGTCGAGGCATTTCGCGCCGAAAAAGAGCGTCTTTCGGCCGAAGGCGCGGACGCCGAGACGCTGTGGCAGAGGCTCGAACGGCTCAACCTGGGTCGGCTGCGCGTGGCCTCCAAGGGCAAGACGCGCAAGGGCGAGCAGCTCGTCGACGTCGACGAAGACACGCAGCGGCGCGAGGGCATGTTCATGATCGGCCAGGTGGCCGCGCTGCGCGCGGAGCGCACCACCATCGAGGCCCTCCACGCCGACGTGAGCGAAGGCAGCGCAGCCTTCCTCGCGGCCCAATCGGGCGCCGTGAACGCCCTAGCGAACGCGCTCGATCCCCCCGAAATCCGGCCCGAACAGCCGGCGGCGTCGGTCGCCATCGTGGGCATGGCGTGCATCTTCCCCGGGGCCCCCGATCTGCCCACGTTTTGGTCGAACATCATCGCGGGCAAAGACGCCGTACAAGAGGTCCCGAAGGAGCGTTGGGACGCCAGCATCTACTACGACGCGGCCGGCGGTCCCGACAAAACCCCTTCGAAATGGGGCGGTTTCCTCGACGACGTGCCCTTCGATCCGCTGAGCTACGGCATCCCCCCGCGCTCCCTGCCCTCCATCGAGCCCGTGCAGCTCTTGAGCTTGGAGGTCGCGCGGCGGGCCCTCGTCGACGCGGGCTACGGCGAAAGGCCCTTCGATCGCGAGCGCGCGAGCGTGGTGTTCGGCGCCGAGGGTGGCACCGATTTGTCCAACGCCTACGGCTTCCGCGCGCTCTACCCGCAGCTCGCGGGGGAGCTGCCGCAGGTGCTCGCCGAGCATTTGCCGAAGCTCACGGAAGACTCGTTTCCAGGGGTTTTGGCCAACGTCATCGCGGGCCGCATCGCCAACCGCTTGGACCTCGGCGGCGTGAACTACACGGTCGACGCCGCCTGCGCCTCGTCGCTCGCCGCCGTCGATGTGGCGGTGAAAGAGCTCAGCGCGGGCACCAGCGACCTCGTTTTGTGCGGCGGCGCCGACCTGCACAACGGCATCCACGACTACCTGATGTTCGCGAGCGTCCACGCGCTCTCCCCCGGCGGCCGTTGTCGCACGTTCGACGCGAGCGCGGACGGCATCTCGCTCGGCGAGGGTGTCGCATGTTTGGTGCTCAAACGATTGTCCGACGCGGAGCGCGATGGGGATCGCGTGTACGCGGTGATCCACGGCATCGCGGGGGGCAGCGACGGCAAGAGCCTGGGCCTCACCGCGCCCCGCAAAGAAGGCCAAATTCGCGCGGTGTGCCGGGCCTACGTGCACGCCCATGTGTCCCCGTCTGAGATCGGCCTGGTCGAGGCTCACGGCACTGGCACCGTCGTCGGTGATCGCACCGAGCTCGCGACGCTCACCGAAGTGTTCTCCGCCGCCGAAACGCCCGTCGGTCGCACCACGCTTGGCTCGGTCAAATCGCAGATCGGCCACACCAAATGCGCCGCCGGCCTGGCCGGGTTGATCAAGGCGGCCCTCGCCGTGCACCACGGCGTGCTGCCGCCGACCATCCACGTCGAACGCCCGAACCCCTATTGGGACGCCACGAAGAGCCCCTTCGTGTTCGGCGACACGGCCCGGCCCTGGCTCGAATCACGGCGCCTCGCGGGCGTCAGCGCGTTTGGCTTCGGCGGCACGAACTTTCACTGCGTGCTTGGCAAAGAGGGCGACGCCCAGGAGGGCGGCGGCGGCCCATGGCCCGCCGAGCTCGTGCTCGTTCGAGGCCGCGACGCGGGCGAAGCGCTCGCCCACATCGACAAGCTCAGTGCCCTCGCCAAGGGCAGGCACACGCTCCGGGAGCTGGCGGCCAGCGCGTGTCTCGGACGCGGCGGCGTGTTCGCGGCCCTCGTTGTCTCGGACAAGGCCGACCTCATCACGAAGCTCGACCACGCCCGCGAGGCCCTCGCCGAGGGCCGCAACGAGGTCCACGACGACGTCTTCATCGCGCGCGAAGACAGCCCGCGCGGCGCCCTCGCCCTGCTCTTCCCCGGGCAGGGCAGCCAACGGCCAGGGATGCTGCGGGAGCTGTTCGTCACCTTCCCATCGCTGCACCGTTTGCTCGCGCGGGCGCCTTCGATCGCGCCGCGCATGTTGCCACCCGCAGGGTTTTCCCCGGTCGATCAACGCAACCGCGTCGCGGCGCTCACCGACACGCGCGTGGCCCAGCCGGCCCTCGGCATCGCCGATCTCGCGCTCGCCGAGCTGCTCACACGGGCCGGCGTGGTGCCGCAGATGGTGGCCGGACACAGCTACGGCGAGCTGGCCGCGCTCACCTTCGCGGGGGCCATCGACGAGGCCGATCTGGTGCCGTTGAGCGAGGCGCGCGCGGCCTCCATTCTCGAAGCTGCGGGCGACGATCCGGGCGCCATGGCCGCGGTCACGGCCTCGGCAGACGCAACGCGCCGCGCGCTCGCCGAACGAGCCGACCTCGTCGGCGTCGTGGTGGCCAACGAAAATGCACCGGATCAAACGGTGATCGCCGGGCCCACGGCGCTCCTCGAAGGAGCCGTCGCGCACCTCGAACAGCGGGGCATCGGCGCCAAGCGCATCACCGTGGCGTGCGCATTTCACAGCCCCGTCGTGGCCTCCGCGCGGGAGCGCTTCGCGGCTCACCTGGCGCAGACGAACCTGCGCGCGCCACGGCTGCCGGTCTACTCCAACACCAGCGCGGCGCCCCACGCCGCAGAGCCCCAGGCCCTGCGCGAGACGCTCGCTGACCACATCGTCAAGCCCGTGCGCTTCGCCGCCGAAATCGAGGCGATGTACGCGGCGGGCGCGCGCGTATTCGTGGAGGTGGGGCCGGGCCGCGTGCT
>CAYLJT010000938.1:0-2970 GCA_964383995.1 uncultured Polyangiaceae bacterium | reverse complement strand
GGGCTACAGCGGTCCTCCGTACCAAGGCCCGCAAGCCCCCGCGCAGCCCGCGCCGAACGCACCGCTGCCGACGGTCCCGACGACGCAACCGCCGCCACCTGCGCAAACGGTCTCGGGGGATCCCATCAACAGCGTCGACATGGGCTGGCTGCGCAGCCAGGCGGGCGCCGTGATCGGCACGCTGATGGACGCCTTGCCGCCGGCCTCCAAGGCCAAGGTCGAGAACATCCCATTCGTTGCAGATCCAACGGTCGGTATGGTCAACGCGTTCGCGGCCTGCGACGAGCAAGGGCAGCCGCTGATGGCGATCAGCGACGGGCTGCTCGAAGTCGAGGCGTACATCTCGCAATTGCGCGCCACCGACGAGATTTTCCACACCGCCAAGCTCGATCAATACATCAGCGCCCTGGCACAGACCCAAAGGCCCGATGCGCCCATCGTGCGGCCCGCGATGACCCTCATCGACCCGGCCCAGCACGTCGACGCGCGCAAGGTCGAGCGCCAACACCAGCTGCTCGATGAGCAAATCGCCTTCGTTTTAGGGCACGAGCTCGCTCACCACTACCTCGGGCACACGGGCTGCGCCAACGGCGGAGGCAGCCGCGGCGTGTCCCCGGCGGACCTCAACCGCGTGCTCTCACGCACCCTGCCGATGTTCAATCAGCCCAACGAAATCGCGGCCGATCAGGCGGGCGTAAACAACCTGCTCACGGCCGGCATGCGCTCGACCGGCTACCGCTACACCGAGGGTGGCGCCGTGCTCACGCTCAACTTCTTCAACGCGCTCGATCAGCTCACGCCCGCATCGATCGTGTTCGCCTTCGAGAGCAGCCACCCGCACCCGCTCGTGCGCTTGCCGCTCGTGCAAATGACGGCGCAGACCTTCCGTTTGACCGGCGGCGCGCAGCTCCCGACCTGGTGGTGAACGGTGCGCCCTACGACGGCGGAACGTCGTGGGGCTCGGCCGCGAGCAGCCACAAAAGCGCCATGCGCACGGCGACGCCCGCTTCGACCTGATCCAATATTTTGCTCTGCAAACCATCGGCGATGGCCGGATCGATCTCCACGCCGCGGTTCATCGGGCCCGGGTGCATCACGATGGCGTCGGGCTTGGCGAGCGCGAGGCGCGCGGCGTTGAGGCCGAACGTGCGGCTGTACTCACGGGACGAGGGGATCAACGCGCCGCCCAAGCGCTCGCGTTGGATGCGCAACATCATCACCACGTCGGCGCCCTCCAGCGCGGGCTCGATGCGTTCGTGCACCGTCACGCCGAGGGCCTCCACGCGCTCCGGCAGCAGCGTGCGCGGCCCCGCGAAGCGCACGTGGGCGCCCAAGGCGCGCAGCAGATGGGCGTTGGAGCGGGCCACGCGGCTGTGCGCGATGTCGCCGCAAATGGCCACGGTCAACCCTTCGATCCGGCCCTTTTGGCGGCGGATCGTGAAGGCGTCGAGCAGGGCCTGGGTGGGGTGCTCGTGGGTGCCGTCGCCCGCGTTGATGATGCTCACCGGCGTGCGCGCGGCCACCGCGTGCGCGGCCCCCGAAGCCGAATGGCGCAGCACGATCACGTCGGGCTGCATGGCTTCGAGGTTTTTGATGGTGTCGAACAGGCTCTCGCCCTTCGTCGCGCTCGAGGTCGACACGCTCACGTTGATCACATCGGCCGAGAGGCGCTTTCCTGCCAGCTCGAACGAGGTGCGCGTGCGCGTGGATGCTTCGTAAAACAGGTTGATGATCGTCTTGCCGCGCAGGGTCGGCACCTTGCGCACGCTGCGCCGAGACACCTCGAACAGGGACTCGGCCACGTCGAGCACATGGCGGATCTCGCCCGCTGTCAGGCCCTCGATCTGGAGCAGGTGGCGGTGCGGAAACGCGGCGTTCATCGGCGCGCTCCGGGGACCACGGTCATGGCCCATAGCTCGTTGTCGCGCTCCACCACCTCGACGTGCCGGTCGCTGCTCACTTGCACCTCACGCACCACGTAGTCCGGTTGAATCGGCAATTCGCGGCCTCCGCGATCGACGAGCACGGCCAGCTCGATGCGTTGCGGCCTCCCGTAGTCGAGCAACGCGTCCACCGCGGCCCGGATCGTCCGCCCGGTGGAGATCACGTCGTCCACCAAAAGCACGCGTTTTCCGCTCACCGAGAAGGGGATGTGGCTCGGTCCGATGCGCGGGTTCGGCAGCACCGTCGCGGCGTCGTCGCGGTAGAGCGTGATGTCGATGGAGCCCACCACCGGTTGCTCTCCCTCCAGCTCGCAGAGCAGCGCCGCGAGCCGCGTCGACAGCGGCTCGCCTCCGCGCCGAATGCCCACGAGAGCCAGGTTTTGGATGCCCGGCCCCCGCTCCGTAATCTCCCCCGCAATGCGCCGAAGGCCGCGATTGATGGCGGTAGGATCGAGGAGCACATCCGACATGCGCGGCCTGCTAGCACGGTGCGGAGGGCGGGCCTATCGGGTTATGGTACGCGCCTCTCACGTCCGCTTGGTTGCTTAGGAGTCCCATGAAAGTCGCCGGTTCATTCGCGCTTGCCTGCGTTGGTGCGCTCGCCCTCGCCGCCTGTGGTGGCTCGACGGACATCAGCTTCATCCCCACCGAAGGTGAAGGCGAAGGCGGGGCAGGCGGCATGGGCGGCGCGTCGAGCGCGACGTCCACCACGACGAGCACCACGTCGGTGACGAGCACGTCCACGGCCGTCTCGTCGAGCAGCAGCGGGATGCCCGGTTATTGCGGCGACGCGCAGTTCGACGGCGGCGAAGAGTGCGACGACGGCAACAACCAAAACGGCGATGGCTGCGGCGCGACCTGCGTGGTCGAGCTCGGCTACACCTGCGAGGGCCAGCCGAGCGCCTGCGTAGCCATTTGCGGCGACGGGCTCGTCCTCGGCTCCGAGGGCTGCGACGACGGCAACATCTTCCCCGGCGACGGCTGTAGCGCCGCCTGCGGTCAGGAGACCGGCTGGAAGTGTGCGGGG
>CAYLJT010000937.1:0-2973 GCA_964383995.1 uncultured Polyangiaceae bacterium | reverse complement strand
GAGCCTGCGAGGAGAGCACAACCATGTGGAGTCAGAATCTTTCCAACATCGTCACGGAGCCCAGGGCAACCGCAGCCCGCGCCGAGACCCGACCGGCGGAGGGCATGGAAGACTACCTGGGCCCGGCCGAGGTGATGGAGGTCGGCGCAGGCAGCGTGGTGGTCGCGCTCCCCGGTGGTCACGCAGCGACGGCTTGGCTGGCCCTGGCCGTGCCCTACCAACCGGTCGAAGGCGACACGCTGCTTATCATCGGTCGCGGAGCGAGCCACTATGTGATTGGCGTGCTGCGCGGAAAGGGTCAGACGCGACTCTCGTTCCAGGGCGACGTCGCTCTCCACGCCGCCGACGGCACACTGCGGCTCTCGGCCGACCGCGGCGTCCAGGTCGCGGGGCCGGAGGTGAGCATCGAGACGCGCAGCCTGAGCGTCATTGCAGCCACGCTGGTCGAACACTTATCTTCGGTGTTTCGGCGGGTGACCGGGCTGCTCTCGGTGCAAGCCGGGGACGCTCACACCATCGCCGACGGTACCATTTTGTCTCAGTCAAAAACGGCCTCCATCTTGACCGAGGAGACGGTCACGGTGAACGGCAAGCAGGTGCACCTGGGCTGACGCGAGGACGAGGCAGGCGGGCAGACAGCCCTTCACGAACAGCATTCGGCACGAGGCAGCAGAAGGATCGAGTCATGTTGATGGCAGCAAACAACGGCGCAGGCATGAACATGGGCTTTCCCGACGTATGCCTGACCCCGGCTGGGCCGAGCGTGGTCCCCGTGCCCTACCCCAACATCGCCATGAACATGATGGCTGCGGCCTTCTCCCTCATCGTGTTCATCACCAAGCGCCCGGGCCTCAACATGGGCTCCACGATCCCCCTGACCACGGGTGACGAAGGCGGGGTCGCCCACCCGACCATCAAGGGGCCTGGCAGCTACACCGTCGGCAATCCCAAGGTCTTCGTGGACAAGCTGCCGGCGATCAACCTGACCTGTCCTACCAAGGGCAACGGGGTCAACAACGGCCTTGGCATGGTCGCGGTGCCCAGCATCGTGAACGTGTTCTACTCCCTCGTCCCAAAGGCTTCTTCCGAATCCGACCCTGCGCAGAAGGCGCGCGATCCCTACGCGCGGGAGCTTGATCTTGCCGCCGCTGAGAGCCTCTCGGAGACCATGAAGGGCGGCCTCGGTTGCTCCGACGTCGCCGAGGATGGGATTGGCGTTCTGCGGATCCACATGTTCTCTCGCGCCTTGCCGTCGGAGGTGTGGTCGGCACTGAAGGGCCTCGAACAGCGCGGTCTGCGGGGGCTGATTGTGGATCTTGCGGGCTGTCCAGGCGGAGACGTCGAGGCCTGCTTGAACCTGGCGGGCGACTTTCTTCCGGAAGGCACCCACCTTGCCATCCTGCGCGAAGCGGACGGCGACGAGACGCTCCACAAGTCCGTGACGGAAACCCCCTTCTCCTTCCCGCTAGCCATCGTCGTCGACGAGCACACCGCGTCCGCCGCCGAGGTGCTCGCCGGTTGCCTGGCGTTCCACGGGCGCGCGGTTTTGGTCGGGAGCAAGACCTTTGGCAAGGGGGCGGCCCAGCAGGTGCTCACCGCGGAAGACGGCGCGCTGCACACGGCGAGCTTCGCGGAGCTGCTCCTCCCCGACGGATCGCGCATCGAGGGGGTGGGCCTAACACCCCAGGTGTTTGCAGACTCCCACGCACAGGCCCTGTCGCGGGCGCACAAGGCGCTCTGGACCGTCTTGGAGGAGGGCGCGTGATGCGCTTAGCTTGCCAGAATCTTGTCGCACATCGCGCGCAGTTGCGCGACGGCTTCGCGCGGCATTTGCAAGCTGATCCGGTGCTTTTCGTCGCCCTCGCGGTAGGCCAGGGTCATGGTCACGTAGGGCATGCGAAAGCGCTCTCCGCGGCTCGACGCCGTCAGAAAGTCGGTCCGCCAATCTACCCGTTCGAGCAGCTTGCCGTGATCGCCGATGCTTTGGCGCATCAGCTCCCCGCGCAGCGTAGCCTTGACGGCCTCGTAACCAGCCGCAAAAATCTTGGCGACGGCGGCGTTTCCAGCGGTGATCGCCAGCACGTCCTCGCCAAACACCGCCGCGCTCAGATCGTGGGCCGCCGCCTGGCGCACAAAAAACCGCGCGGACTTGAGCACCAGCGCCAACACAGCGCCATCGGCCTGGTGGGTAGCGCAAAACCGGTCGAGCAGCTCTTGCGACGGACGGTTCATTTCGTCGCCCAGGCACAGCACGAGCACCTCCCAAATGGCAGCTACCGCGGCCTGGGGAAGTTTTTCGAGACCAAGAAAGTCGATCACGATTTCCCGCGGTGGCACCTGGCCACCAAGACAGTGAAGCTTCATGGGCAGCGCTTCCGGCCCCGTAGGTGCGGTCATGCCTCGCCATAACAGCAAGTCTCGTAGCTGAAAAGGTACTTTCAATGACGACGACCGAGCCCCTCCACATCTCCCTCGAATCCGAGGCCTTCTCCTGCCAAGACATCGAGATCTCGCGGCTCACTGGGGTCGAGCGCATCTCACAGCTCTTCCAGTTCGACCTGGAGATCGTCACCTCCGACAGCCCGCCCGAACGACAAGCCATGGTGGGCGCCAGCGCCAGCCTGGTCTTCGAGCGCGAAGGAAGCGAGGTTCGGCGCATCTATGGCATGATTTCCGAGGTCAGCGAGGTGTTGGAACGGGAGGCCGACACCCGCGTGTTTCGCCTGCGATTCGTGCCCCACGCGCACCTGCTTTCGCTGGTCGAGAGCCAAGAGCTGTACCTCGACGTCACCGTTCCCGACCTCTTCCGCCGCCTGTTCGAGCTGGTCGACTTGGGCAGCGACGTGGACGTCAACGTGCTCTCCGGGGACCGCAAGCACGAGCTCATCGTGCAGTACAAAGAGACCGATCTGGCCTTTCTATGTCGCCTCGCCGAGCACCACGGTTTGTACGGCAGCAACAGCGCCAGCAGCA
>CAYLJT010000936.1:0-2982 GCA_964383995.1 uncultured Polyangiaceae bacterium | reverse complement strand
GTCGGTTGGGGACCCTCCTCGCCCACGTCCAAGGTGGTCGGTTGGGGACCTTCCTCGCCCACCGCCAAGGTGGTCGGTTGGGGACCTTCCTCGCCGACGGCCAAGGTGGTCGGTTGGGGACCTTCCTCGCCGACGGCCAAGGTGGTGATCGGGGGCGCGGGCGGGGGGGTTTCTTCGCCTAGCGCGAGGGTGGTGTAGACCGGATCCGTCACCTCCCGGAAGGTGATGATCCCGTGAAACGTTCGCGTGCGGACCACGTGTTGTGGGTAGGTGAGCACCGGCGGTACCATGGGGTCCTTCGGACCGTGGCTCTTGTACAGGACCTCCCACTGGATACCGACGATTCCCCCGACGATCTCCGCAATCCCGACGATGCGTATGCCGTAGCCGGTGGTGCTCTTTTCGCCCAGCGCGACGGCGAGCAGCATCTCTTTTTCGCCGTCGATGGTCGTCGGGAATGCATCTTTTTCGCCGGTGCAGGCGGCCACCCAGGCGTCGAGCTCGGCTTGGTCGTCGATGATTTCCTGAAGCCCCGTGGCGGGGCCATGTTGGTTGTGCACCACCGTCTTGAAGCGAACACGGCGGGCGTGAGGAATATTGGCGTTCATACCTCGACCTCCGACGCGCATGATTGCGCGCTGGCCCACGTTGTCAAGTCACGGCGCCGCCCGCGCCGGGCACCTGACCCCTCCTGCCGCAGCCTTTGCGGCTCGCCGCTCCACGCGGCGCGCATAACACTTGTCCGAAAGCTCACTGACGTGTACTCCGTTTTGGAGGGCGTCCATGAGCAACCCCCCCTACGGCGAAATCGCGGACCTGCTGCAAGACGGCAAAATTGTGCCATTTTTAGGCGCCGGCGTGAACTTCGGCAACCGTCCCGCGGGCGCGTCGTGGTCCGACGAAGAGGCCGAGTTCTTGCCAAGCGGTTGGGAGCTGTCGCGGTTTTTGGCGGACAAAAGCAGCTTCCCCTCCAGCGACGCGGCGGACATCGGCGACCTGTCCAAGGTCGCGTCGTATTTCGTGGAGACCATCGCGCGTCGCAACCTGTGCAAGCGCCTCCACCGCATCTTCGTCGGGGTCCAGAAGCCCTGCCCCATTCACACCGCCATCGCGGGCATTTCGGCTCCCCTGTTGCTCGTCACCACCAACTACGACGAGCTGCTGGAAAAGGCCTTGATCGAGGCCAATCGACCCTTCGATCTGGTGGTTCACCCGACCGACCGCAAGGAGCTGGAAGGTTCGGTTTTGTGGTGGAAACACGGTGAAGATCAGCCAACCGCCGTGCCTCCCAACAAGCTGTACATCGATCTGACCACCACGACGGTCGTCTACAAAATGCACGGCACCTCGCGCAAGGCGGGCGAAGAGTGGGACAGCTACGTCATCACCGAGGAAGACTACCTCGACTTCTTGTCGCGCATGACCAGCCAGACCGCGGTGCCTGCCATCTTCATGAGGCACTTTCGCACGCGTCACTTTCTGTTCTTGGGCTACGGTCTGCGCGACTGGAACCTGCGCCTCGTGCTCAAGAACCTGCGCAACGTCCTACCCACCAAGGACGGGGCTCCGGGTCGTGACGACGACGACGACGATCTGCGCTCGTGGGCCATCCAGTTTCGCCCTTCGGATCTCGAAAGGGAGCTGTGGGCCTCGCGCCGCGTGCGCATCTACGACGTGGACATCAACACGTTCACCCAGAAGCTCTTGGAGCGCGGCGAATGAGCTCCCGCCCCTGCCCGTACGTGGGTCTCGCGCCCTTCACCGAGGACGACCGCGCGTTTTTCTATGGCCGCGAGCAGGACGTGGAGGTCGTGGTCTCCAACCTGTATGCCTCGCCTTTGACTGTATTCTACGGCGCGAGCGGTGTGGGCAAGACGTCGGTGCTGCTCGCCGGGGTGGTGCCCATGCTCAAGGGCACGCCCAAGGTAGCCGTGGTGGTGTTTCGCGATTGGCAAGGTCAGAACGCGCCGCGGGCCCTCAAGCAGGCGGTCGTCGCCGAAGTCGCGCGCGTCACCAAAGGGGCGTCCAAGCTGTCCGAGGCGCTCGCCCTCGACGATCTGCTGGCCGCCGCGTCGCTCGCGGTGCGCGGCCCGGTGTTCGTTGTCCTCGATCAATTCGAGGAATATTTTCTCTACCATCCTTCCAAAGAAGAGCCCTTCGACGCCGAGCTTGCGCGGGCCATCAACCGCCGCGAGGTCAACGCGAGCTTCTTGCTCTCCACACGGGAAGACGGTCTTTCCAACCTCGACCGCCTGCAGGGGCGCATTCCGAACCTCCTCAGCAACCTCTTGCGCCTCGAGCACCTGAGCCGCGCCGACGCTGCGCGGGCCATCGAAAAGCCCCTGCATCAGCTCAAAAAAGAGGCCGATCCCGGCGACAAGAGCCCCCAAACCATCGAGCCCAAATTGATCGAGGCCATCCTGGAACAGGTGGAATCGGTGCGCGCTCGCGGTGGACCGGTGTCGTTGCGCGGTGGCAAGACGGCGCCCGAGCCGCGGGTCGAGACCACCTACCTGCAGATGGTGTTGCTCCGCCTTTGGACCGAAGAGGTGGCAGAAGAATCGCGGGAGCTGCGCCTCGTCACCTTGCTGCGGTTGGGGGGAGCGGAGCGCATCGTCTCGACCCACCTCGACGGGGTGATGGACCGGCTGACACCGAAGGAGCGCCAGGTCGCCGTGCGCGTGTTGCGCTTTCTGGTGACGCCGGGGGGCTCCAAAATAGCTTACCTTCCCTCCGACCTTGCCTCCTACGCCGAGGTGTCCGTGCTCGATGTCACGGCCCTGCTGGAGAAGCTCGCGGCGCCCGAAGCGCGGGTGCTGCGGCCCATCAGCGACGCCGGCGAAGGTGGCAAGGCCGTGCGCTACGAGATCTTCCACGACGTGTTGGCGCAGGCCGTCCTGGATTGGCGCGCGCGGGCCGCCGTGGAGCAAGAAAAGCAGCGTTTTCGCAGGTGGACTTCGGGCCTCTCGACGCTCCTGCTCA
>CAYLJT010000935.1:0-2984 GCA_964383995.1 uncultured Polyangiaceae bacterium | reverse complement strand
GCCATGGATGACCGAGCCCGAGCCGAGGAAGAGACAGGCCTTGAAGAAGGCGTGCGTCATGAGGTGGAACACGCCCGCCCAATAAGCACCGACGCCCACACCAATAAACATGAAGCCCAGTTGGCTCACGGTGCTGTAGGCGAGGACCTTCTTGATGTCGTGTTGAAAGAAGCCGATGGTCGCCGCAAAAAGCGCGGTGGACGCGCCCACGAGAGCGACGATGCCGCCGGCCGTGGGGCTCAACGCAAACAGGAAGTTGAGGCGTGCAATCATGTACACCCCGGCGGTGACCATGGTGGCAGCGTGGATGAGCGCGGAGACCGGCGTGGGGCCGGCCATGGCGTCGGGCAGCCACACGAACAGCGGAATTTGCGCGCTCTTACCGGTGGCGCCGACGAAGAACAAAAGACACGCGAGCGTGATTAGCGCCATGCCGCCCCAGACCTTCTTGTCTTCGAGGGCTTCTTTCAGGAACGCTTTGCCGCTCTCGTCCTTCATCACGAGCTGGTCGTGCAGCTCGCGGAAGGTGACCGTCGGTCCAATGGTGGTGAGCAAAAGCTCTTCGCCGGCCTCGACACGAGCCCTTTGAACGAGCGCGGCCTCGTGGCCATCGCCGCGCACCGTCGCGCCGTCGCCGGGGACGATGACGATCGAGTGGGACCCGGCGGGGATCTCTTTTTTGATGAACGGTGAGATGGCCCAGGGCTTGGCAACCGCGAGCTCCCCCTCGTCGGCGACGCCCAGATAGACCTTGGCGCCCGGGTGGCTCGTGAAGGTCATGAAGGCTGCTCCGCCCTCGGCGGGCTTGCCCGCGTGGCCCTCGGCGCCGTGGTCGTGGCCCGCGCCTTCGGCGTGCCCTTCGCCACGTCCAGAGCCGTCTTTGTGGCCTTTCCCGTCGCCCTCGCCTTTGCCGCGACCACCGCCGTGGCCACTACCGTGCTCGACATCGGCTTCGTGCTCGCCATGCCCCTCGCCGTGCCCCGCTTCGGCCTTCACGGCCACGAAGCGCTCACGGTAGTCGGGCAGGTACGTGCCATTGTCGAGCCACTTGCCCCCAAGGCCCCAGAACAGCAGACCAAGACCCAGGATGAAGCCCCAGTCGCCAACACGGTTGACGACAAAGGCCTTCATGCCCGCAGAGGCCTTCTTATAGTCCTTGTACCAGAAGCCGATGAGCAGGTAGCTGCAGAGCCCGACGCCCTCCCAACCGAAGAACAGAACGATGAAGTTGTCCCCGAGGACGAGGAGCAACATCGCAAAGACGAACAGGTTGAGATACGTAAAAAAGCGCCAATAGGCCGGCTCGGACTCCATGTAGGAGGCCGCATAAATGTGAATCAGGGAGCCAACGCCCGTGATGATGAGCGTCATGATCGCCGACAGGGGGTCCATCTGGAACGCGAAGTTGATGTCCAGAGAGCCAATGCGGACCATCTGCCAGCCGAAGCTGTAGAGGGTGCGCTGGTCGGGATCGAGGGCGAGGAGCTTGGAGAAATTCGCCACCACCAAGCAGAAAGAGCAGAGCATGGCGCCGACCGCGACCGCGGTGACGCCGAAGCTGCCGATGTGGAGCTTCTTCGAGGTTTCCCGGCCGAACGCGCTCGCCTGCAGTTTCCGCCCAAAAATGGCGTTGATCACCGCGCCGATGAACGGAAAAAGGGGGATCAGCCAAAGCGGCGTGAGCGAGGGCTGAAGGTGTGTGACCGGTCCGGAGAGCTCGGGCATGGGGCGTGGCCGGGGGGCTTGGTCGAAGCCGTCGTTAGATGGCGTCGGTCGGGACGGGGTGGGAACGTCGGGTCAGCTTTGAGGATGACCGTTTTTCCCGGGAAATTCCGCGATCCTGGGGGCCAGGAGGCGGATCGGCGCGCGCACGTTAGCGGAGCACAAAGCCCGCGGTCAAGGGTTGTACTGGGGTCAATTCGCGCTGAATTTGCGTCGGGCGAGGCCCTCGGGATCGAGACAAAGGGCGTCTTTCTTCGGCCGATCGAGGGCTCAACGGGGCAGGTCGTCGAGGGCGTCGCGCAAAGCACTCAACGCCCGTGCAGCGCGAGACTTGACGGTGCCCAGCGGCACGCCGTCGCGCTCGGCGATCTCGGGGTAGCTCAAGCCTTCGAAGAAGGCGACCTCGAGCGTCGCTCGCTGCTGGGCCGGCAGAGCGTCGAGGGCCAACCTGACTTGCACGCGCTCCTGCTCGATCTCCGTGAGCGCCTCGGGGTTTGGAACGGCCTCCCGCGGCTGGTGCTTGACCTCTTCGTCGAGGATCTGCTTTCGGCGTGATCGGCGGCGAGTGCGGTCGAGGGCGAGGTTGCGGATGGTCGTCACGAGCCACGCGGCGACCGTGCCGCGTCCCGCGTCGAATTGATCGGCGCGCTCGACAAGGGCCACGAATCCATCGTGCACCACGTCCTCGGCCTCGGCCTGCTGGCGAAGAATTTTTAGCGCGAGCGCCAACGCAAGCGATGCGTAGCGATCGTAGAGCTCGGCCACCGCAGCGTCGTCGCCTTCGCGGATGCGCTGCATGATGCCCACGTCCTCGGCATCACGGAGCGCTCGATTTTCGCGATCGGCACTCATGGATTGTCCAGCGTTTCCGACCTTCGGGGGTGACGTCAACCGTTTTCGGGGGGCGCGCCGAGCGCCACGCGGCGGACTGCGCGGAGAACATTCGCGCGACCCTCGCCCGTCTCGGCAGAGAACGGGAGCACCTTTCGGCCCGAGGAGCGAGCGATTTTTTCGACCTCGGAACGCCACGAAGACCGCGGGAGCTTGTCGATCTTCGTCGCCACGACGAGCACCTCCACGGGCCGCCGCGAACCGTGGACCATCGCTTCGACCATCTCGATCAACGCGACGTCGTCGTCTTCGAGGCCCCGACGCGCGTCGACGATCAGCACCACCGCAGCGAGCGTCACGCGGGCGCGCACGTAGTCGTCGATGATGTCCGCCCAGGTCTTGCGCTCGGCCTTGGAGCGGCGCGCAAACCC
>CAYLJT010000934.1:0-2988 GCA_964383995.1 uncultured Polyangiaceae bacterium | reverse complement strand
CTGTCGGCGTCCGGGTCGTTGGCGAGCACGAGGTCCGCGCCGACGCGATCGGCGAGCGCAAACGCGAGGTCGAGGGCGCCTTTTTCTTCGGGGTTGGGAAACTCGACGGTGGGAAATGCACCGTCCGGCGCGACCTGTTCGGGCACCGGGATGACCTGCGAAAAACCCGCCCTTCCAAGGGCCAAAAGGGCAAGCTTGGCGCCCACGCCGTGGAGCGGCGTGTACACGATGGGCGCGCTCCGGTCGTCGCCGCGGTCCCGGCTCAGTTCGCCAACCGCGTCGAGATAGCAACCCTCGAGATCTTCCGGCCACATGCGCACGAGGTCCGCGGCCCGGGCCTCCTCGAGCGCCTGAATCGGCACTTCGTCGGCCGCAGGTTGGGCCTCGATGAACGCCGCGATCCCGGTGTCGTGCGGCGGAATGATCTGGGCGCCGTTGCCCCAATAAACCTTGTAGCCGTTGTAGGCGGGGGGATTGTGGCTGGCGGTGACCATCACGCCGGCGGCGGCGCCGAGGGCGCCCACGGCGTAGGCCACGAGCGGCGTAGGCCCGATATCCTCGGACAAATGCGCGCGCACCCGGGCCGCCGCCAAAACCCGCGCGGTCTCCTCGGCGAACACGCGGCTCATGCGCCGTGCGTCGTGCCCGACCACCACGCCGCGCTCCTTCGCGTTCAACGCCGGGTCGCTCAGCAAATAGGCCGCGAGCCCCGCCGTCGTGCGGCGAATCACGGCGCAGTTCATGCGCGTCTCGCCCGCGCCGATCAGCCCCCGCAGGCCGGCGGTACCGAACGCTAGGGGCCCCGAAAAGCGCTCTTCGAGCTCGGCCAACGCGCCCGCGTCGCCGGCCTCCGCGGCGGCCACGAGCCTACCCAGCTCGAGCTGCGTGTCCGGATCGGGATCGTGGCTCTTCCAAAGGCTGGCGCGCTCGACGACGGGGGCAGTCATGGGCGCCTTTTACACCAACGGCCCGCCGCGCTCACTTGCCCTTGGCGAGGAGCTCGGCCATGGCCGTGTCGTAGTTGCCCTCGACGAACCGGCTGTCCGAAAGCACGCGTCGCAGGAACGCCAGGTTCGTCGCCGCCGGCCCCGCGGGGCCCACGAGCGTGATGGTCGTGCCTTCGAGGGCCCTGTCGAGGCGCGCGATGGCCGCCGTCCGATCCGCACCGTAGGCCACGATCTTCGCGATCATCGGGTCGTAATAGGGCGTGACGTCGAGGCCTTCGGCGACCCCCGTCTCCACGCGCAGATCGGCCCCCGCTTCGGGCCACACGATTTGCTGCAAATGGCCGGGTTGCGGCGCAAAACGCTTGGCCGGATCCTCCGCGTAGACCCGCGCTTCGATGGAGCAACCTCGCCGCACGTGGCCCCGCACCTCGGGCGCCAGGGCCTCCCCCGACGCAATGCGAATTTGATGCTCCACGAGGTCGAGGCCGGTGCACATTTCGGTCACGCAGTGCTCGACCTGCAGGCGCGCGTTGACCTCCAAGAAATAGAGCGTGCCGTCGGGCCCCGCGACGAACTCTACCGTCCCGGCGCCGACGTAGCCCACGCTCTTCACAATCTTGAGGGCCGTGTCGAACAGCGCCTGCCGCCGCGCTTCCCCGGCCTCGCCTTGAAAAAAGCTCGCGGGAGACGGGCTCTCTTCGATGATTTTCTGGTGGCGCCGCTGGCTGCTGCACTCGCGCTCTCCGAGGGCCACGGCGCCGCCCTGGGTGTCGCACAGCACCTGCACTTCGATGTGCTTGGGCTGCAAAACAAGGCGTTCCATGTACACGCGCGGGTCGGCGAAGGCGCTCTTGCCACGGTCCGAGCAGGCCGTGACGGCCCGCGCGAGCTTGTCTTCGGCCTCCACGACCTGCATGCCGATGCCGCCACCGCCGCCGGCGGCCTTCACGAGCAGCGGATAGCCGATGCGCTGCGCTTCGGCCTTGAGCGCGTCGAGGTCGTCGACGCCGACGGGACCGTCGGTGCCAGGGGGAGGCTCGGCGCCCACCGCGCGGGCCACGGCGCGCGCCTTGATTTTGTCGCCAAACGCCTCGAGGACCTCGGGCGGTGGCCCGATGAAGGTGAGCCCCGCGGCGGCGACGGCCCGCGCAAAGCCAGCGTTTTCGCTCAAAAGACCGTAGCCCGGGTGGATCGCGTCGGCGCCCGTGGCTTTTGCGGCAGCCAAGATCGCTTCGACGCGCAAATAGCTCTCTTTGACCGGCGCAGGTCCCACGTTCACCGCCTCGTCGGCCATGGCGACGTGGGGCGCGGAGGCGTCGGCGTCCGAATAGACGGCCACCGAAGGGATGCCCAGGCGCTTTAGGGTGCGGATGATGCGGCAGGCGATTTCGCCGCGATTGGCGATCAGGATCTTGCGCAACACGGCCGGGAGCTAAGGGGGCCTCGGGGGGACGTCAAGGGGTGTGCGTCGCGGTCGCGCGTCGCGATCGGCCGAGACCGCAGAGGGTGGCGCGCAGGCGTCGCCGAAAGGTCGACAACTCGGGTCCGACCCATCAGAGTGGCCGCCCTCATGTCGTCCGTGCGCCGCTCGGCGGCCCCGATTGTCCTCGTCGTCTTGCTGGTTTCCGCGGGCGCGTTTGGCGCTTACCGCGCTCTTTCGCCGACCCTCGCGCCCACCGGCCTCGCGCCCAGCGCCTCGCCCCCGCTAGAGGCAGCTTCCGCCCCGTCGCAGGCTCCCGCGATGCCCTCCGCGGCGCCGGCCAAGAGGCGCCTGCCAAGCCCGGGCGACGACGTCGAGGCGACCACCCTCGCCGAGCAGCGAGAGGCCTTGTTCTCTCGCATGGCGAGCCAGCTCGAACTGACCCCCGAGCAACTGGCGAAGGTCAAAGGCATCTTCGCATCATCGAACGTCCTGGGACAGGGCAATCCGGAGGTCACCAAACACCCGATGACGCGCGCCGAATGCCGCGAAATCCGGGGCAAAGCGGGTATCGAGACCGAATACGACGAAGCTTGTGGGGCGTGGGGCATGGTGCCTTTG
>CAYLJT010000933.1:0-2994 GCA_964383995.1 uncultured Polyangiaceae bacterium | reverse complement strand
AGCTCGCGCCGGTGTCAGCGGGCTTTCCGGGCACCTGGCAGGCGTCGTTGGGGTCGGTGGCGGCCCAGAGCTCTTCCAGGTTGGTGGCGCCGTCGCAGTCCGGATCCCAGGCCGGCGGTGTCATGGCCGGCGTGCCTCCGCAGGGCGTGGGCGAGCTGCTGCAGAACGAGGCCGGGAGACCTGCGTCGTCGGCGTCTGCGGCGCTCAGTGGGTCAAGGCAGTTTCTCCACTCCCAACCGTCGGGCAGGGTGTCGCCGTCGGTGTCGACGTCGCTGAAGTCGGTCCAGGGCTGGGAAGCTTGGGCGCAGAAGCTGGCGAGGCAGCCGGGGGCCGGCGTGCACGTCGCCTCTTCGCGATCGGTCAGACCGTCGCCGTCCACGTCTCGGACAAAGGTCACGTCGTCGAGGGAAAACGTCGGGTAAGGATTGGCGTCGTTGGTGATGGACGGCGAGTAGGTGTTGCCCGTGATCACCTTCTCCACCTCGAAGACCAGCTCGGCAGACTGCAGCACGCCGGTCCAGGTTGGGCTGAAGGTGCCGACCAGCGTGGTCCACTGGTTGGGCGTTTGCACCGTGCGCTCGGCGACGACCACGGGCAGCGCGTAGCCGGTGTCGTCGTGCACCGCGAACAGGCTGCGCACGCGCGCCGGCTCCGTCACCCGAACGCGAAAGCTGAGCGTGAAGGGTAGGCCAGCCCCTGCCACCAACTCGCTGACGGTGTTTTGGTAGCTGCTCTTGAAATGATATTGCACGAGCGCAAAGGAGCTGCCCCCTTGGCTTACCAGGAGCGAGCCGTCGTTGGGGTCCACGTCGTAGGGAGCCGCGAACACATCCCAGCCTGGAATCGTGGGTCCGTTGCACGGGGAGCAGGGCGTAAATGTGTTGAAGCCCCCATTGTGCACCAGCTCATTGACGGAGGGCACGCCCTGCGCGTGGGCTTCTCGTTCGAGCCCCAGGACGATCACCCCAAGGGGGCAGAGCGATAGGAACAACGTCCAAACAACGACCAAAACTCGACGCACGTGTCCAGCATCGCTCAAGGGCATAGGCTCTCCGACCTGACGTCAGCCGCTCCGCTCGGAAAGTAGCCGGGGCACTGCGCGTTGTCTATCGTTATCCAGTGCCGAAGCGCGGGAATCGTGCACCTGCGACGGGCGCCCGCCTCCAGACCCCCTCGTTCACACTTGAAAGGTCAGGTTCCAGGAGCGCAATGGAAAGGTTGGGACGAGGGCAGCTAGACTACCCAGATTGACTCGGACAACGGGTGCTCCTCGCAATCCCGAGGGCCCTTATCTTCCCAGGCCAACATGGCAAGCTCGGCGGCTTGCTCGAGGGCGATGATGGGATGATGCCAGGTGCCTACGGCGTAGGCTATCCCCTGCCCTGCCTCGCCCACGAACGCGCGCAGCCCCCTGAGGTCGGGGAGCCCGTCCTCGGCGGTCGGCGCCACCACGACGACCATCTTGCCAACGATCATGGGTAGGAACACCTGGGTCGAGCAGGGGTGCCGTTCGAGCAGCTTGAGCTCGATGGGTAGGCTCCGCGCAACGGAACGGAACACCGCCAGGTTCAGCTTGGCTTCGGGCCTCGTGCTCTGGATCGCAGCGACCCAATCGAAGCGCACCGCCGTGCCCTGGTTGGCGGCGGCCCCGGCCCCCAGACCCGCGCTCACCACGGCGCCGAACGGCGCGAAGGCCTCCGCCGTCAACGGCTCGAGCGCAAGGGATGGTCTCACGAGCCCCGGTAGGTGGCGTAGCCAAAGGGGTTGAGCAACAGGGGAACATGGTAGTGCTCCCCCTCCCCACGCACTTCGAAGGTGATGCCAACCTCGGGATAAAAGGCCTCGACGCCTTGGTCTTTGAAATAGGGGCCGACCTCGAACGTGATGCGGTAGGTGCCTATTTCCGGGCTCGGCACCAAGAGGCCTTTGACCCGTCCATCGGCGTCGGTGCGCCCCTCGCCGACCAGGGTCGGCGCTCCCGAATCGAGCCTCTCCAACCGGACGGCCACGGAGACCGCGGGGCGCCCCCGCGTCGTGTCCAGGATGTGCGTACTGATGCCCATGACTAAACGCCTTTCAGCCACTTGCCGATGCGCAAGCGGGTAATCTTGGCCTGTTCGCGCGCCGCGTTTTCGAGCTCCTCTGCCCGGCTGTTCTGCAAACGCTCTTCGAGCCGCGCGAGCACGTCGTCCGCCGAGCGCCCCGTGGCGAACAGGATGAACGAGAAGCCAAAGCGCTGGAAATAGGCCTCGTTTTGCGCGGCGAGGCGGTCCTTCACCTGGGCTTCGGCGCCCGAGATGCCGGCCTGTTCGCCCTTCGACCAGGCCGCCGAGACCGCCGTCTGCGTGGGCGCCGCCTTCGACTGTCCGAGCCTCGGGTGGGCGGCAAAGGCCTCCAGCCAGTCTGTCTCGGACAATGACCACCACAGCTCTTCGGCCCGCGCAAACAGCGCCCTTACGCTGGCAAAAGGCCGATTTTCAGCCATCTTCTGCGCAAACTGCCGGGCGCCGTTCCAGGACAGCGCGAGCGTCAAGGCCTCTTCTTGGCTGAGGCCATGGAGCCTGTTCAGACAAGCGCTCTCCGCGTCCGTGTCCAGCGCGTGGCCGAAGATCCGCAGCCGGTTCACGCCGCCGTGGGGGAAGATATGCACGCGCACGTGCGTCACGACCAGCGGCCGATCGGGCTCGAGCACGTGGTTTCGGTGCTGCACGAGGGGCGTCCGCGACACCAAGACCGGCCACGGCTCGCGCGAGAGCAGCCGCCCTTCCAGCTCACCGGGCGGAAGCGTCGTCTCGTCGAGGGCCTCGATCAGCGTGGCCTGGGGCGCGTTGCCCTTGAAGAAGTGCGTGTCGAGCTCGATGCGGTCGATGCGGCCCCGGCGTGCCAAGCGCAGCACGCAAAAGTCCGAGCCCGGGGTGCGACGGCGCTTGGTCTCCCAACCGTCGCCCATGTTCACGCCGCGGCCGGGCAGCAACAAATTGCTTGGAGGTCCAA
>CAYLJT010000932.1:0-2997 GCA_964383995.1 uncultured Polyangiaceae bacterium | reverse complement strand
CCCGTGAAATTTCCGCGCGCTGGCACTAGGGTTCGCGCGCCCATGACGACGAACCAAGCGCCCTCCGCCTCGCCCGCCGTTGCACGTCGATTGAGCGACATGACGGCCCCGGACGTCGTTCGCGTGCTCCGCGACGACGGCTCCCTCGACCCTGCGACCGACCCCGGCCTCTCCGTCGACGAGGTGGTCGCGCTCTACCGCGCGATGGTGCGCGTCAGGGCCCTCGACGATCGCCTCGTGACCCTGCAACGCCAGGGCCGCATCGGCTTTCACATCGGCTCCCTCGGCGAAGAGGCCACGGTGCTCGGCACCGCCTTCGCGACGCGCAAGGAAGACTGGATCTTCCCCTGCTACCGCGAGTTTGGCGCCTTGCTTTGGCGGGGCATGCCGCTCCAACGCTACATCGACAACATGTTTGGCAACGCAAACGATCCCGTGCGCGGCCGCCAAATGCCCGACCACTACAGCTTTCGCGAAGGGCACTTTGGCTCGGTCAGCTCGCCCATCGGCACCCAAATCACGCAGGCCGTGGGCTTTGCGTGGGCCGCGAAGATCAAGAAGGACCCGCTCGTGACCCTGGCGTTCTTCGGGGAAGGCGCGACAAGCTCGTCGGAGTTTCACAACGGGCTGAACTTCGCCGGGGTGTTCAAGGTGCCGTGCGTGCTCGTTTGCCGCAACAACGGCTGGGCGATCAGCGTGCCCACCGAGCGGCAAACGGCCAGCGAGTCGTTCGCCGCGAAGGGCGTCGCCTACGGCATTCCTGCGGTAAAATGCGACGGAAACGACGTGTTCGCCGTGGTCAAGGTGACGCGCGAGGCCATCGAACGCGCGGCGCGTGGCGAGGGTCCGACCCTGATCGAGGCCCTGACGTACAGGCTCTCGGGTCACTCCACGAGCGATGATCCCAAGGCCTATCGACCGGAAGCGGGGGTCGATCCTTGGCGCCTGCTCGACCCTGTCGCGCGGCTGCGCAAGCACCTCGAAGGACGCGTGGGCTGGACCATCGAGCAAGACAAAGCGCTTGAAGCGGAGGTCGACGCCGAGCTCCGCGCGGCCGTCGCCGAGGCCGAGAAGACCGCGCAGCCCTCGCTCGATTCGATGTTCGACGACGTCTTCGCCGAGCTCCCTTGGCACCTCGTCGAGCAACGCGAAGAGCTGAAGGCGGGCCCGCGCGCAAAGGGCCATGGGCACTAAAAAGCCCGGTTTTCCCCAGGGACGTGAAGGATTTTGCGGGCTGAGCGCCCGCCGGAGATGAGATAGCCCATGCCCCAGATGAACATGGTTCAAGCCATCAACGACGCGCTGCGCCTCGAAATGAGGCGGGATGATCGCGTGGTGGTCTTGGGAGAAGACGTCGGCAAGGTCGGCGGCGTTTTCCGCGTGACCGCGGGTCTTTACGACGAGTTTGGCGACGAGCGCGTGATCGACACGCCGCTCAGCGAAGGCGGCATCATCGGCGCGGCCATCGGCATGGCCCTCTATGGGCTCGTGCCTGTCCCCGAGATCCAGTTCGGTGACTTCATCTTCCCCGCCTACGATCAGATCGTGTCGGAGCTCGCGAAGTACCGCTACCGCTCCGGCGGCGAGTACGTCTCGAAGCTCGTGATTCGAACGCCCGTGGGCGGCGGCATCCGCGGCGGGCACTATCACTCGCAATCGCCCGAGGCGCAGTTCATCCACGTGGCGGGCTTGAAGGTCGTGTGCCCCTCCAACCCGGCGGACGCGAAGGGCCTCTTGCTGGCGTCGATTCGCGACCCGGACCCGGTGCTTTTCTTTGAGCCCAAACGAATTTACCGCGCCGCGAAGGGCGAGGTTCCGGAGGGCGATTACACGGTGCCCCTCGGCAAGGCCAACGTGGTGCGCCCGGGTGAAAACGTCACCGTCGTGGTGTGGGGCGCGATGCTCTACGAGGCCCTCGATGCTGCGCAAAAGGCGGCCGCCGAAGGCGTCTCCGCGGAGGTCATCGACCTGCGCACGCTGTGGCCCCTCGACATCGACACCATCGTCGCCTCCGTAAAAAAGACGGGCCGCGTCGTCGTCGTCCACGAGGCGCCGAAGAGCTGCGGGCTCGGTGGCGAGATCGTGGCGCTGATCAACGAAAAGGCGTTCCTGCATTTGGAGGCCCCGCCGAAGCGCGTGACCGGGTTCGACACGCCCTTTCCGTACACCCTCGAAAACGAGTACCTGCCCCTCTCGCACCGCATCGTCCCGGCTCTCCTCGAGACGGCGAGGTATTGAGCCATGGCGACCTACGATTTCAGGCTCCCGGACATCGGCGAGGGCGTCACCGAAGGTGAGATCGTCAAGTGGCTCATCGCCAAGGGCGATGTCGTCACCGAGGATCAACCGATCGTCGAGGTGATGACCGACAAAGCCACGGTCACGATCACCGCGCCCAAAGCAGGCAAAATCGCGGACCTTCGGGGCAAAGAGGGCGAAGTCGTCGCCGTGCACGCGGTGCTCGTGGTGTTCGACCTCGGCGGTGGCGGCGCCGAAACACAGGCTCCCACCGAGCTCGCCAAGAAGAGCGATGGCCCCGCAGCTACGGCGGTGGGCGACATCAAAGAGGATCTGCCGGGGATGGGCTTCGCACTGCCGAGCCCCGTCAACACCGCCCCGACGACCGCCAAGGCGGCCTCCGAAAAGACTTATTTTCAAGCCAAACCGCTGGCTACGCCGGCGACGCGCAAGCTCGCTCGCGACGTCGGTGTCGACCTGCGCACGGTGATGCCCACGGGGCCTTCGGGTCGCGTGACGAAGGACGATGTGCGCACCGCGCTCGCGGGCCTCGCGGGTCCGATGACCGAGCCTCCGAAGGCGGTCATGCCCCTTCGCGACCCGCCTGCCGTGCTCGAGGCTCCCGTCGCTCGTGGCGCGCAGACGGCGCCCGCGCCCGTGCGCATCATCGCGTCGACGGGCAGCGACGGTCCCGCCGACGAACGCATCCCGCTGCGCGGCGTGCGCAAAAAGATCTTCGAGGGCATGACGCGCTCGAAG
>CAYLJT010000931.1:0-3011 GCA_964383995.1 uncultured Polyangiaceae bacterium | reverse complement strand
GATGGCCTCGCGGACGTCCGGATCCATGGCCGCCGACGGATTGCCGTCACACAGCGTTTCTAGGCCGCCCAGGGCCTCGGTCCACTTGCCCCTGCGCAGGTTGGTCTTGACCTCGGAAAGCACGGCGCGGTCGGGCTCCACGACCTGAATTGGCGCCGGCGGTGGCTCGGGAGGCAAGGTCACCGTGGCCTTGCCGGTGGCGACCGAGGTGGGCAGAGCTTCGTCGGGGACCTTCGCCGCGGCCGCCGCCGACGCGCCTTCGATGGGGCCTCGAATCAAGGCAATTCCAAGCAAAACGGCGCTCAGCGTGCCGACCCCGGCGGTGGCCAGCTCGGCCCGACTGGGAAGGTTTTTCAGGCGCGGTTGGAACCACGCGAAGGCCGCCGCGCCGAGGGCGAACAACACCAAGAGCACGTCCCACAAAGGCCAGGTCTCGCCGACGCCGCGCTGCAGCAGCACCACCTCGGTGACTCGGACAATGAGCGACCCCAAGCCGTACGCGAGCAGCGCCAAACGCAGGGGTCCTGCCACACGCGTCGCGAGGTGCTGCACCTCGACGCTGTTGTTCCAGATCCGCCGCGCCACCTGCCGCAAACCGAGGACCACCGGCGTCGCCATGGCGAGGCCGACGAAAAACACGAGGAGCAGCGCTTCGAGGCCGGTCAGATCGCCCGCTATCCCCCCGCGGGCCAAGCGCACGAGGCCCGCGACCATCGACACCAAAGCTCCCGCGGCGAACAACAGCGCAACCCCCAGAACGACCACCAGCTCGGGCCGCGACTCCACGCCGCCCGCGGGCTTCGGCATGGGCAGCACCGTTTTCGCGGCGCCCACGACGGCCACCGACGCGGGCGCCCCGCTGACCGCTGCGGTGTCGCGGGCCCAGGGCTCGAGCTCGGCGACGAGGGACGCCATGTCGGGGTAACGAAGGGCCGGATCCTTGGCCATCGCGCGCTGAACGATGTGCTCCAGCTCGGGCGGGATGGTCGGATCGATGGCGGTCGGACGCACGGCGTCGTCCATCAGCACCGCCAACACCGTCGACGTGGCGTCGTGCCGATCGAACGGCCGTTGCCCCGTGAGGAGCACGTAAAGCATGGCCCCCACGGCGTAAACGTCGGTCCGGACGTCCACCGCCTCGCCCCGCGCTTGCTCTGGCGCCATGTATGACGGCGTGCCCATCAGCGAGCCTGTTTTGGTCAGGTTGGTGCCTTGCGCGTCGCTCAGCTTCGAAATTCCGAAGTCGATGACCTTGACCTGCGGCACCTCGGGGTCGCCCAACAAAAACACATTTTCAGGCTTGATATCCCGGTGAATCACGCCCTTTTCGTGGGCCGCCACCAGGGCCTCTCCGACCTGCCTTGCCACCCGCGCCGACCAGGCATGGGGCGGACGCGGCGCTTCGGTCAGGTAGTCGGCCAGATCCTTCCCTTCGAGCAGCTCGGTCACCAAAAAGGGCTGACCCTCGTCGGTGTGGCCCACATCGACCACGTCCACCACGTAGGGGCTGTGAATCGACGCGGCGGCCTCGGCCTCGCGGGAAAAGCGCGCCAGGATCGAGGTGTCCTTGGCCAGCTCCTTGTGCAGCGTCTTGATCGCAAAGCGCTTGCTGCGGATGCGCGTATGGCGGGCCTCGTAGACGCGACCCATGCCGCCTTCGCCGAGCGCGCGGACGATGGCGTAACTGCCCCCCACGATATGGCCGACCAGGGGATCGTCCTCGGAGGTCGACTGGGCTTCGAGGGCCGTGGCGTCCTTGGGACAGACGCGAAAGTCGGCCGGGTAGGTAGCGCCGCAGGTGGGACAGACCCGCGCCCCCCCGGATGGCGTCCCAAGGGACGAAGAAGGGCTTGACACGGGCGCCGGGCTCGTCGCAAAAATTGCGTTTTTGTCGTGGGGGCTATTGGCGCCGGGCATGGGGCCGCGCAGCCTACCAGAACGCCTCGCCCGTGGAGCCCTCCATTTCGCCTTCGACCCCGCAGAACGTGCCGAAAACGCGCATCGCTACTCCGCCGCCGGTCTTCCCCTGCGCACCAGCAAAAGGACCTCCAGCGCCTCGGCGCCGCCGGTCTTGGCGAGCGGGGCGGGCGCCGAGAGGCGCACTTGGAAGCCGAGGGGTCCACAAAGCGCGCGGTTGTCGCCATCCATGCGGTCGAGCAGCACCGGCAGCGCCTTGTCGGAATAGCCCACCACCGCCATGGCCAGCTTCTTCTCGATGGCGCCCAGACCCCAGGCGGACCTCGGTCCCGTAAGGCGTCCCACATCACCACGGGCGGACACCTCGATGTCGATGGTCAGATCAGCGAGCACGTTTTGACCCGAGAGGCGCTCTGCCAGGCCCAACAAACGCAGCTCCGTGTCTTCTGCGCACGAAAAACCGAGGGCGGTGCTCATCCGGACTTCGGGGCCCGCCCCCGCATCGGCAACGTCGCTCTCGTCGTGGCTGTCGGGCGTCAGCGTAACGAGCAGCGTCTGCTCCTCGCGCAGAGCGAGCGTTTGACCCGCCGCCGGGCGCTCAAAGGGCAGCGCGCGAAACACGAGCTTGGCCTGCTGCGTCGTTCCCCACGGCTCGCCCTTCGGCGCAAAGGCGAGCTCGTGGTCTCCGGGCGCAAAAACCCAGGTCTCGGAGCGCGGCGAAGCGTCCGATTCGGTGCCAAACGAGCCCATCAGCAGCTTGTTGATCTGGAGGCCCATGGAGCCTTGGGGCAGCTCCACGGTGCCAAAAAACAGGCCGCCTTCGGGCATGGTGAAAAGCCTGCGACGCACACCCAGGTTGCTCCGGGGCGCTTCGATCACGAGGGTCGTCTCGCCTTCCCGCGACACCGGAACCGTGCCCTGCAACCAGGGCAGACCGCCCAGCGATGTGACCTGCGAGATGCCCACGAGGCCCATCACGCCGAGCCCCCCAAGGGTCCCCACGGCGGTGCGGCTGGCTTTGAAAGACACCGAAGGAAGGTCGCCCAAGGGCTTGTTGCGCGCTCCCGCCACCGCGGCCAAGGTGCCCGCCCCGA
>CAYLJT010000930.1:0-3028 GCA_964383995.1 uncultured Polyangiaceae bacterium | reverse complement strand
AGGCGCAGGCGTTGGCCACGGTCAGGGGCGGGCCCTGCAAGCCCAGGCCCTCCACGTAGAGGTTTTGCGTGCGCAGGAGGTCTTTGACGGGTCGCGCGACGCGCAGGTGGGGGACCGGGTGGGGGGGCAATGCTAGACCCGCTCGGACCGACTACGGGTTGACCGGCGCCATCAGGCACTGCTTTTCGCCGGCGTCAGGGTAGTAGTAGAAGAAAGCCAGGCACATCTCGAGCGGGAAGCCCAGCACCTCGTCGGTGGTGTTGTCCCACGTGCAGGATTGTCGAAGACGCGTACCTTTGGTCAGGACCAGGGGCTCTTCGCGCGTGAATCTGGAAATGGGAGGGTGGGAGCTGAACTCGGGAGCCCAGTCATCGTCGCGCAGGACGCTCTTCGTCGCCCCGCTGTCGTCGACGATTTCCAGCTTGAAGTGGCTGCCCGCGTCGTGCATGTGCCCGAGGTTCAGAATCGTGGTGAGATCGGTCGGCACGGTGCATTCGGTCACGTGGGTATATTCGGTCTTGGGTGGGACCTGGAAGCTCGCGTCGAGCGTGACGAAGTAGTTGACGTAGGCGTCGACCGCGGTCGGCTCGACGTAGCGCACGGAGACCCAGTCTTTCACCTTGTACGACGCGCCCGTCGTGTTGATGTAGTGCGCTTGAAGCACAAGCTGTTTGCCCGCGGGGATCTGGATGCCAAGGCCGTCGGGCAGCTTCATCAAGTCGCCGTCGGTCGCCGCGTCGCCCCCGGAGCCCGCGATCTGCCGCCAGTCGAGCATTTCTTCGTCGCTGCACGGATGGTGCTGCGGATCCCGCGGCAAGTCGGTCCAGTACAGCAGGATGTGGTGTCCGCCCAGTCCCTGTTGCCCATCCGAGCCAATCACGGCCATCTCTTTTTCGGAGTAGGCGTCGAGGTAGAAGCACTCGAAGCTGTCCCCGGGCGGCGCGTCGAACTCGGGTGTTTCGAAGCGCATCGTCTCGTAATCGACCTCGGTCGACGAAGGGGCTGGATCATCGGCGCTTCCACAACCTGCGAGCAGCAATAAGGCGGCGATCGGGACAAAACGGCGCATGGCGACCTCTTACGCCGAGGCTATCACAACCCTCGGGTGGCAAGTCCATCAATTCGAGCCGTGACGGTCGACGGCATGGCCGTGACGCTCAACGATTCCTACATTGTTGAAACGGCGATTGGGCTCGTGCGAGGCCCCCGCGCCGGGTAAGATCCGCTCGTGCCTCGCCTCGTCCTCCTGAGCGACACCCACGGTGGTCACGAACGCCTTTCGCTCCCGGAAGGGGACATCTTGGTGCACACCGGGGACTTTACCAACCACGGCAAGGAGCTCTCTGTCCGGGCCTTCGCGCGCTGGTTTGCGGCCCAGCCGCACCCGCACAAAGTGGTCATCGCCGGCAACCACGACTTCTGCCTCGACCTGGACAAGGCTTTGGGCAGGCAGGTGTTTCAGGGAGCGAGCTACCTCTTCGACAGCGAGGTCTCGGTCCTGGGCCTTCGCATCTACGGGGCGCCGTGGCAGCCCGAGTTCATGAACATGGCGTTCAATCTAGCCAGAGGGCCGGCCCTGCAAGCCGTGTGGAGCCGCATCCCCACGGGCATCGACGTGCTCCTGACCCACGGACCTCCCTTCGGCATCTTGGACCGCACCTTCGATGGCAGGTTGGTCGGCTGTGAAGAGCTGGGCATGGCGGTGGACCGCGTAGCTCCCAAGCTTCATGTGTTCGGGCACATCCACGAGAGCGCGGGGGCGGCGGTAGAGGGGAAGGTTTTGCACGTCAACGCATCGACCTGGCGGGCCGACCAGGCGGTGTTCGTGGTGGACGTGCCGGTGGGGAAGGGAAGGGCGCGCTTGGTCTCTGGCCGACCCTAATAAACGCAATCGAGGGTGCCCGCGTCCCAGGAGTAGCTCGCACCGTCGTCGTACGTCACGTCGAGGGTCAGGGGCTCCCCGCAGTGATTGCAAGGCCCTCCGGTGGAACCTTGCCCCGACCCGACGACCTTGACATGGGCCACGCTGGCATTGGCCCCCGCAGCGAGCGATCCGCTCGTGTTGGGCATGACGGAAAACGGCCAGTCCACCACCGACCCAGGAGGCCCCATGCGCAGACGCACGTCGGTGAACGCCAGGGAGGCCGCCGCGCTGCCCTTGTTCTGGTAGTTCACCGTAAACGACCCGTACAGGGGGTCGGCGGCGACCACAGGCATGCAGTTGGCGTAGAAGTCGTCCGAGACAAACGAGGCCGTGATGTCCGCGTTGCCCTGGCCCCCCATGCCGCCCGTACCCCCAATGCCGCCCTCGCCACCAAAGCCGCCCGTGCCCATGCCACCGCTGCCGCTGCTGGAAGTCGCCGAGGTCTCACCGCCGCCGCCTCCGGTGCCGCTGCTGGTGGATGACGAGCTGGTGGTGGTGGTAGTTTCGCCGCTGCTGGCGCAGGCGAGGGGGAGGGTGCAGAGCAGGAGGGGGAGGGTGAAGCGGGGCGTGCGCATGGCGGGCATGGTACCACGGTTGTGACTCGCGGAGGGCCCAGACGCTGCAACAGGCGCCACGAAAGGCGCGTTGCCAAGAGTCCTGGGGGCTCTACCCCATGCGATCGCATTGCGGCCGGGCGCGTTGCCGGATACCTTCGCTCGGTGATTGCTGCCCGTCTGCCTCCGCCTCCCGTTCCTGGCGAAATTGTGCGCGTTCGTCAGCGACAGTACCTGGGGCCGCGGCGTTGCGTCTCGCTGGCGAGTCCAGGAGCGCGGCCGAAAGCAAGCCAAAGCCCACGCTGGTTTGGTCGGATCTAGACGTGTCCGGGTCCAGGGACACGGCGGTAGTTTGCAACGAGCTTTTCCGCGGGGCCCAACACAGCGTGCTGCTATCCACCTTCAGCCTGGGGCACCGCGCGGAGGAGGGTGAGAGCAAGGGCAATCCGGTCCTGTGGCCACTGGCAAGGCGCATGGAGGAGCTGCGCGGGGTGTCTGACCTGACCGTGCGCATGTTCGTCAATTTGCGGCGTACGGAGCACAGGGCGAC
>CAYLJT010000929.1:0-3051 GCA_964383995.1 uncultured Polyangiaceae bacterium | reverse complement strand
AGCACGGGCTGCTTCGGCGCGGCGTCGAGGCACGAAAGGGCGTGGCCCCAGACATCGAAGGCGTGCCAGCGGTTTTGCTCGCAGCCCACCGAGGGCATCATTTCGGGGCAAATGATGGCCAAAATGCCGGTCGTCCGCATGACCTCGAAGGCCACGCTGGGGCGCTCGGCGAGCATGCTCTTCATCCACTCGTCGCGCACCCGCTCGGCGCTCACCTTGCGAAAGGTGGCGAGCGAGCGCTCGTGGCTCATGGCGCGCAGGGTCGCCTCGTCGATCGTGTGCTCCAAGGTCGCCGCGAAGCGAGCCGCCCGCAGCACGCGTAGGCCGTCCTCCGCGAAGCGCTCGTCGGCGTTGCCAACGGCGCGGATCACCTTGGCAGCGAGGTCGCGTTGGCCCCCCCAGGGGTCGATGATGTGTCCGTCGAGGGGATCGATGGCGATGGCGTTGACCGTGAAATCGCGGCGCGCGAGGTCGGCCTCGATGTCCGAGACAAACTGCACCGCGTCCGGGCGTCGACCGTCGCTGTACGCGCCTTCGCCGCGGAACGTCGTGACCTCGTAGGGCGTGCCGCGCACGAGCACGGTGACCGTGCCGTGTTGGATGCCGGTCTTGATGACCTTGCGAAACATCCCCACGACCTCGTCGGGCCGAGCTTCGGTGGCGATGTCCCAGTCTTTCGCGCTCGCGCCACGCAGCAGATCGCGCACGCAGCCGCCCACGATGTAGCCGCGTTTGCCCTTCTCGCGCAGGCGGTTGCAGATGCCGAGCACATCGTCCGGGACGAGCTCGCGCAGATCCGAAGGCAACGACGGCACGGGCCCCTCAATCCATGATGATCGGATCGAGCTGGAAACGTCGCTCCGTCACGCCGTAGGGGGTGGGGGTCAGCTCGATGACCGTGTGCAGGGGCACCGACAGGTAGGGGCACTTTTGCGGCGGATGATCGGTGAAATAGGCATAAAGCGCGCGCAAAACGGCTTGGTGGCCGATCACCAGCACGGGGCTGCGCTGCCGCTCGATCTCGATGGTCACGCGGTCGAGCCGCTGGATCACGTCGGCGTAGGACTCACCGCGGGGGTAGCGATAACCGAACTTGTCGCGCTTTCGTGCCTCGTACACGTCGGGCATCTGCTCTTTGATCTCGGCGTACGTCATGCCGTCGCACACGCCGCCGTCGATCTCGTCGAGGGCCCGCCAAGCCACGGATTTTCGGCCCAAAGGACGCGCTGTTTGGATGGTGCGCCGGAGCGTGCTGGTCCACAGCGTGAGCTTGCCGCTGCCCACGCGCTCGTCGATGAAGCGCGCGAGGGAGTCGGCGTACTCGACGCCGCGCGAGGACAAGTCGGGATCGCCGCCGAGGATGCCGCGGGCGTTGAGCTCGCTCTCGCCGTGACGCGTGAACCAAATGGGCCGAGGCGTCACGTGCATGCGCACGAGCAGCGGCAAGATGCGCTCGGGGATCGGCCCCGAGATGCGGTTCAGCACCATCTGCCGGCCGACGTCGATGATCTTGATATACGAGAGGTGATCGTCGTCGATGGTCTGGTAGACGCGCTCGTAGTTCGAGATGCGCTCCAAGAAATCGGTGACCGCGCGGTCGGGATCGCTGCCCGAATAGTCCGGCGACGACAGCTTCGTCTCGCGCACATTGGCGTCGATGACGGCCGGGTCGTTGCAGATGGACTCGATGAAAACTACGGGAATTTGCCGCTCTTTGCAGCGATCGAGCACGATGCGTCGGCGGTGCTCGGTGGTGTTCGTCGCGTCGTAGATACCGACCTCGCCGCCCTCGTCGAACCACGCGAGCATGTCGTCGAGGGCTTGCATGGCGAGGTCGTTCAAGACCCGTTGGCCATCCGGGTTGTCGGGGTCGAAGAAATTGGCACGCTGCTGCGGCCCGAGGATGCGCCGACGATAGGAGCCGACGTTGAACACGCGCGTCGTGTGACCGAGCCACGAGAGGTAGCGCGAGACCTTGCGCGCGATGTACGACTTGCCTCGGGCGGGGAGGCCCACCATGGCGAAGGCAACGGGGCTGCGTTCGCGAATCGGCAACTTACTTCCAGGGATCGACGATTTCGGAGCTGGATCCCGAGCCCGTGCTCGGCTTGGCCGTCGTCGGAGGCTTGGCCGTCGTTGGAGGCTTGGCGGTCGTGGGCGTGCGGACCGGCGCAGCGCCCTTCTCGGGGACGAGCTTCACGAGCTTGCTTTGCTCTTTGCCGTCGAGCTCGACGCGGGCGTCTTCGAAGCCCGGCGCGCGCACGTCGAGGGTCACGACCTTGCCCTCTTCCACGGTGATGCTCGTCGGCAATTTGATGGCTTTTCCATCGCGATACGCGACGGCGGTCTCGGGCACGACGGCGAGCGCGACGACGGTGGTCTTTACGGCGGGAGAGGTGGTGGTCGCGGCAACCGGAGGTGTGGGGGACGCGGCCGTCGTGGCTTCGGGCGTGGGTCCGGTGGTGGCTTCGGGGCCCGTTGTCATGGCGAACGCCGCGGCCGCGATGGCCAGGGCCGCCACGCCGATTCCCACGAAGAAAAGCGGCTTTTTTGACGACCTTTGGGCATCGGCGGCGGCGGCGATGCTGGGCCGCCCAGACTTGGCGAAGAAGTCGTGCGGAACGTTGAAGCCGCCGGAGCGCGCCATCATTTCGCTCACCGCGTTGGGCACCTCGCCGCGCGCCACGAGCGCGAGGTCTTCACGCAACGCGTGCATCGACTCGTAGCGCGACTCGGTGCGCTTCGAGAGGCACTTGAGGATCACCGCCTCGAGGCCCGGGGGACAATCGGGCGCCGGCACGAGCGCGCGGATCGGCACCGGCGCTTTGTACATGTGCTGGGTGAGGATCCCCATGAAGTTCTCGGCGTTGAACGGCAATTGCCCCGAGGTGAGCTCGTAGAGCATGACGCCGAGCGAATAGATGTCGGTGCGATGATCGACGGGCGTGCCCGCGGCCTGCTCGGGCGACATGTAGTGCGGCGTGCCAAAAACCGCGCCTGCCCGCGTGAGCTTGGTGGCGCTCGAACTCGATACCTTCGCGATGCCGAAAT
>CAYLJT010000928.1:0-3055 GCA_964383995.1 uncultured Polyangiaceae bacterium | reverse complement strand
ACGTCGAGCGCGCTCAATGCCTTGGTTTTGGCGCCTCGCGTGCTCGTTGGGCTGGACCGTCATCGGGATTTCTACGAACAGCACCTCGGCGCCACGACCCTCGACGCCCACGAAATCCTCAACGGAAAGCTCAGCCATCTGCGCTGTTGTGCGCTGCTCGAAGCGGTGCTCGCGCGGGGCGACGGGCCCATCGCCATCTTGCTTCAGGGCGACGAGCTGAGCCGCGCGCGGGGCGGTCCGCGTAGCCTCGTGATGCCGTTGGTGCGCGAGCCATGAGCGCCGGGAGCTGGCCCCTCCGCGTGCACGACGAGCTCGGGTGGCTCCGGCGCGTCCTCGTGTGCTCGCCGGGCGAAGAGCTGCGGCGCGTTCCCCCCACCGAGCGCGACAAGTACTTGATGGAAGACGTGCTGTGGCTCGAACGGGCCCAGGAGCAGCACCGGAGCTTCACCGACCTGTTGCGCACGATGATGACGGCCGCGCCGGGCGGCGAGGGCAGCGAGGTCGTCGACCTGCGCTGGGCCCTCGCGCGGGCCCTCGGCAAGGTCAACGACGAGGCCGCCCTGCGCGCGTTCGTCGGCGGCGTTTGCCGCGCGGACGGCCTGTTGCGCGGCTCCGAGCTCGACGCGGTGGAGGGGGAGCTTTTGGACCTCGCTGTCCGAGACACGGACCTGCTCGCGGACCGCCTGGTGGGCGGCCTCTTGATCGACAAACCGTTCCCCGGCGGCCCGGTGTTTCGCCTCTCGCCCTCGGCCAACGCGCTCTTCGCGCGGGACTACCAGTTCATCCTCGGGGGCGCGTCGTTCGTCTCCTCGATGGCCAAGCCCGTGCGCCGCAAAGAGCCTCTTTTGTCGCGCTTCGTCTTCGCGCACGCCTTCGGGCTCGCGGGAGCCACGGTCGAAATCGACAAAATCGAGCCCCTGTCCGAGCCCGCCCTGCGGCACCTCGACGCCGCGGCTGGCCAGACCTGGATCGAGGGGGGTGACGTGATGGTGTTGTCGCCCGAGACCGTGCTCGTCGGCATCAGCGAGAGGACCACCTGGCGCGGAGCCACCGCCCTCGCGCTCGCGTTGCGCCGCCTGCGCCAGATGGACCCGGCGCTCTTCCCGTTTCGCGAGCTGTGCGCCGTGGAGATGCCCGTGCGCCGCGCGATGATGCACCTCGACACCGTGTTTACGCTGGTCGATCAGGGCCTGGCGTTGGCGTTCCCGCCCCTCACCTTCCCCGGCGCGCGCGAAGAAATGAGCGTCGTTTCGTGCGATCTGACCGCGGCGCCCGAGGCGGCCTTGCAGTGGGTGTGGCGTGGTGGCTTCTCGCGGGCCATGGCCGAGCGTCTATCGAGCCCGGGGCGGCCCTTCACGATGATCGCCGCGGGCGGGGGACACCGCACGGCGCAACAACGCGAACAGTGGTTCGACGCCTGCAACGCCGTGGCCACGGGCCCCGGGTTGGCGGTGGTTTACCGGCGCAACCAGGGCACGCTCGACGTCGTGGCGCACCTCGACGATCCCAAGCTTCGCGCTGACGGTGTGGTCGTCGCCCCCGCGGCGAGGCGCATTCCGAGCGCGCATTTGCGGCCCTTCCAGGTGGCGTTGGCGGACGAGGTCACGTCGTCCCTCGTGTCTCGGACAATCAGCGACGGAGGACGCCTTTTCGCGTGCATCGACGGCGGTGAGCTCGGCCGCGCACGGGGCGGACCGCGCTGCATGACCATGGCGCTGAGCCGCGAAGGGGCCCTGTTCGTCGAACCGCACGAAGAGGCGTAGGGCGCCGCGTGCTCGCCTCGGCGCGGGATTCGCCGAGCGAAACGCGCGCTCGCGCGAAACCGAAACGGCCTACTTGGTCACGGGAAAGCACACCGCGCGACAGTCGTCGCAGTCGGGGCAAGACGAGGTGCCGCAACCATCGCAGTAGTAGCCGACGGGGCACTCGTATTCGGCCGTGCACGCGGGCAGGCACGTGTTCGAGCCAAACGCGCACAGCTCGGTCGGCCCGCAATCTCCGTGGTTCGTGCAGCCCACCGTGCTAGCCGAGACACAGGCGCCGACGCAGTCGTCGCAGGTGGGGCAGGACGACGTGGCGCAGGTGTCGCAAATCTCGCCTGTGGCGCAGTCGTAGGCGCCTTGGCAGAAGGCCGCGCACACGCGCCGCTCGGGGCCGCCAATGCACGCGCCGTCGACGCAATCGGCGTTGGTCTGACAGGGGTTGTTGACGCCGTTCGTGCCTGACTCGACGACCGCCGTGCCACCGCACGCGCCGATCACGCCCACACAAAGCCACGCAAGAACGCGGGGGAGGCTCGTGCGCAACATGCTCAGCCCTCTCGGGTCCAACGCAGGCGCGGCTGCCGGGCCGCGCGGGCCTCGTCCATGCGGCCCACGACGGTGTTGTGCGGCGCGGTCTTGACGAGCTCGGGCGTCGACTCGGCCTCTTCTTTGATGGCGATCATCGCTGCTATCAGCTCGTCCAATGTCTCTTTGGTCTCGGTCTCGGTGGGCTCGATCATCAAGGCACCGGGCACGACCAGCGGGAAATACACGGTCGGCGAGTGAAACCCGTAGTCGAGCATGCGTTTTGCGACGTCGAGGGTTTTGACCCCGGTCTTCTTTTCGAGGTCGTGATCCGAGAGCACGACTTCGTGCATGCAGGGTTGGGGCACGGGCGCCGTGTAGTGGTCTTTGAGCTTGGCCCACAGATAACGGGCGTTGAGCACGGCGAGCGCACTGGCCTGCTTCAAGCCCTCTCCGCCCATCTCCCGGATGTAGGTATAGGCGCGGATGAACATGCCAAAGTTGCCATTGAAGGCGCGTAGCCTGCCAATCGATTGGGGCCTGTCGTGGTCGAGCAGAAAGACGTCGTCGCGCCGCAACAGCACGGGAGAAGGCTGGAAGGGCTCCAAGTGCTTCTTGAAGCAAACAGGCCCCGAGCCCGGTCCGCCGCCGCCGTGGGGCGTCGTAAACGTCTTGTGCAGGTTGATGTGAATGACATCCACGCCCACGTCGCCCGGGCGCGCGTGGCCCATGATCGCGTTGGTGTTGGCGCCGTCGCCGTAGACGAG
>CAYLJT010000927.1:0-3062 GCA_964383995.1 uncultured Polyangiaceae bacterium | reverse complement strand
GGATCGTCTTCTTTTCGGCCTCCCAGATGCGGAGAAGCTCGCTCCGCATGGTAAACCGCGTGATCGAGTCGAGGGCCCCGAAGGGCTCGTCGAGGTAGAGCATGTCGGGGTTGACGGCGAGGGCGCGGGCCACCTCTACACGTTGCTTCATGCCCCCCGAGAGCTCGTCCGGGTAGGCATGCTCGAAGCCCTTCAGCCCCACCAGCTCGACGTAATGGGCGATGCGTTTTTCGCGTTCTTCGGCGGACACGCGGCGCAGCCCGAAGCCGATGTTGCCGGACACGGTCAGCCAAGGGAAGACGCCGCGCTCTTGAAAGACGAAGACCCGGCGCGGATCGGGCCCGCGCACGGGCTCGCCATCGATGGTGACCTTGCCGCTCGAAGGCTCGATGAAGCCCCCCACGATGTTGAGCAGGGTGCTCTTGCCACAGCCCGAGGGCCCCAAGATGGCAATGAACTCGCCCGCGCGGACCTCCAGGTTGATGTCCTCCAGGACCTTGACGGTCTTGTTGGGCAGCTCGAAAATCTTGTTCACTCCCCGGATGAGGAGCTTTTGGGGGTGCGACGCTTCCTCGTCGTCCAGGCCAGTCTTCGCGGCGTTCATGAGCTCAAGCGTTCCTTTTTACAGCGCGGCGTGCCTGTTGTGCGGCCGCATTACCTTGGTAGCCCCAGCGAACCGATTTCAGCCTCTCGAGCTGGCGCATGGCGATGTCGAGCAAGACGCCGATAATCCCGATGGTGACCATGCCCGCCACCACATAATCGTAGCGGTTTCCGGCGTTTCTCGAGTCGATGATCAAGAAACCGAGGCCCGAGCGAACGGCGATCATTTCGGCGGCGACCACCACGATCCAAGCCACGCCGAGGGAGACACGCATGCCGACGATGAGGCGCGGCATGGCCGCTGGGTAGATGACATGGCGAACGAGCTCGAGCCCGCTGAGGCCAAAGTTTCGACCCGCACGCAGATGCACCGAGGGGATGTGGTGCACGGCGCTCATGGTCGAGACGATGATGGGCAAGCAAGCCGCGACGAAGATGAGGAAGATGGCGGTCAGATCGTCGACGCCAAACCAGAGGATGCCGAGCGGGATCCACGCGAGCGGGGAGATCGGGCGAAAGACCTGAAGCATCGGGTTGACGGCCTTCTCCGCGCGTTTCCACCAGCCGAGGGCCAGCCCGATGGGCACCGCAACGACGACGGCCGCAACGTAGCCGCAGGTCACGCGCAACAACGAGGCGAAGATGTGCTCGAAGAGGGTGCCATCTTCAGCGAGCTTGTACATCGCCTCGAGGGCTGCCCAAGGGCCGGGGAGGAGGGTTCCAGGCGACAGCTCGACGGCGGCCGCCCAGGGAATCACGAACAAGGCGATGCCCGCCAGGGGCAGGAGACGCTCCCGACCCATGTCAGCGCAGCTCCCCCGGGATGCACGACGACGCCTTCGCCGCGAGCGGGTCAACCCGCACCGTCATCTGTTTTTGGGACTCGGAGATCATGGTTCTTACTGTTTCGCTCTACCACCGTGCTCGGGCCGCCTGGGGGCGAGCAGGGTCATCTTCGCATGGTGCACGATCGTGGCCGGATAATCGTCGGGTCGCGGATTTCAGTCAATGGAGACCCACACGGCGCATTTCAATTTCATGTCGCCGCGGGACCCTGCAACCGCGAATTTGGGATAGTTTGATCACGCAATTACGGTATTATTGATCCCGTATGGGGAGGGCTCGGGGGCCCCCGACTCACGGGCGCTTGGCCTCGAGCCAATCGGGCCGTCGGTGGACGGCGCTCGCCAGCGCTTGGATCGCGCCCTGGAGCTGCCGAGCCGCGCGGTAGGTGTGGGCCGGGAGGGTGGGAGACGGAGGCTCTGCCGGGGGCAGGTCCGTCGTCGAAATACCGCGCAGGGAACAGGCATATTCGAGCTCGGACACGATCAGGGCGACCATATCGAAGACGTCGCTCGCCTCCTCGCCGTGAAACCCTTCCCGCAGCACGAGCGTGTTGACGCCTGCTTCCGCGAGCGCGCGGTGCAGAGTGTCGCAGGTCAAGGTGAGCACGTGGAACACTTCGCGTGGGAATTTGCGGCGCTCCAAGGGCGGTAGCGGGGGCATTTCGAGACCGAGGTCGGCCAGCAGGCGCGAGGCGAGGCCGAGGGCGCCCATGAGCCGCTCGAAGGCCTCGCGCGAGGTCACGGCGCGGGCCAGCATGACGTTGAGCTGGCGGCCCGCGATGAGGCACGCGGAGAGCACGTCGGAGGGGCCCTTTCCGGTGGCTTTGGTGAGCGGTCCGGGGAGCTCGGGGGGCGCGTCGCCGTCCAGGTGGAGCTCCGCGCGGGCGCGGGCCAGCCTTTCGCGGGTGGCATCGATCACGCGCAGCACGTCGGCGGCGTGGGCGTCGGCGGTGGACGGAACGTCGGGCAAGCGCGCGGGCTCGGCGCCCAGCTCGACGCAGAGCTGGTTCGCCTTCGAGAACATCGTACGGGCGTGGTAATAAACTTCGCGGGGGGAGGCTTCTCGAACCAACATCGGTCGTCGCGGATCCAGATTGCGTCCCATCTCGAGGCGCAGATCCTCCACCTCGGCGAGGACCTGCGCCATGCGGGCGCTCGTGTGCTCGGAGGTGATTTCGTCGTCGTTCATCACTAAGCTCCTCTTGGCCTCGGGTGCCGGCCGCCATCATCGATCAACGACGGGATAAACACCACCCCGTTGCATGCGATGAGGACCTACTTTGTTTCCGGGGTGCTCACCGCACGGGCGGCGCCGGCGAGACGCGCGACGACGAGGCCGATGGCGGGCAGCGTGATCGCGCCAAGGAGGGCGAGCAGGAACGAGCCCTCCCCCATCGCGTAGGCGCCTGCCAGCGCGTAGACCGCCGAAATGCCGGCGTTGGCGAGGGCCACCGGGGGCAGAAAACGACGCACGGGCACGCGCGTGACCCCGGCGAAGACCACGGAGGCCTCCGCGAGCACGGGAATCGCGCGGCACAGCACGACCACGGCCGATCCATAACGCTGGTGGAGTCGCTCCTCGCGTGCGAGCTCCGCTTTTCCGACCAGTCGTGC
>CAYLJT010000926.1:0-3078 GCA_964383995.1 uncultured Polyangiaceae bacterium | reverse complement strand
CTATGACCTGCTCGCCCGCGTGAGCAACCGCATCATCAACGAAGTGCGCGGCGTAAACCGCGTCGTTTACGACGTTTCGTCCAAGCCCCCGGCGACCATCGAGTGGGAATGAGCACGCTGCGTTTCGTGGCCTTGGCCGCCCTGCTGGCGGCATGCTCCGGCGCCCAGATGGCGCAGAAGACGGTCTCGTTGCGTCTGCGCGGCAGCCCCCCCGATGCCCAGGTCACGGTCGACGATCGCTACCTCGGCGCCCTCGCCTTCGTCGCCAAGCGCGGCGTCGCCTTACCCCCGGGCAAGCACCGCATCACCGTCGAAAAGGCCGGCTTTTTCCCTTGGGACCGCGAGGTGTCTGCGAGCGAGGCGCCGATCGTGCTCGACGTCGTCCTCGAAAAAATTCCCGATTGAGCCGCGTGCGCCTTGCCGTGGGCGCTTGACCTGGAGGGGCCCTGCCCGTATGTTCCGCGCCCCTTTTTCGGACGAAAAAAATCATGGCGAACACCCCCAAGTGGAACATCCGTCTCCGGCACGAGTGGCTTCAGACTCCCCTCAAAAAGAAGCGCATGACGCGGCGCGAGAAGGCCCGCGTAGGTCTCCTCGAAGCCCTTGAGCGCAAGGCCCCGAAGACGACGCCCGAGACCCCGGCCACTTAGGTCGCACCCATCTTTTTCGCGCCGGTTCGTTGCTCCGGCCGGGGCCTATCATCCCCGGTCCTTTCTCCCATGCTACGGGGGTAACCCACCATGAAGACCACGTTAAGCTCGCTCGTCGCCGTCTCCGTCCTCGCCACCGCCGCCGTGGGTTGTGCCTCGCGCACGGCGCCCTTCGACAACCTGGACAAGGCCCAGGTCACGGTGCTGCGCCTGCAGGGCCAGGAGCCGCCGCCCGTGGTTCAGCCGGCCCCCGCCACCCCCGGCGCGCTCATTCCAGGCATCCCGCCCGAGCTTCAGCAGATGGGGCAGCAGTTTGCGCAGGGCCTCCAGCAGGTGCTTCCCCCGGGCGTTCTGCCCCCGGGTCTCATCCCCGGGCAGCCAGCCACCCCGGCCGCGCCTCAAGTTTCGCAGGCGCCTCGCTTCAAGGGCTACATCATCCTCGGGCAACAGCCCTTGATGGATCAGGAAACGAAGGACGAAATCCTCGACTTGTTCGGCTCGGAAGACAGCTTCTCCACCCAGCGCGGCAACTGTTTCTACCCCGAAATGGGCATCGCTTTTCAGCGCATGGATGGCCCGCCGATCGAGCTGCTCGTCTCGATGCAGTGCAACCAAGCGCAGGGCGACGGCTTCCAGTGGCCCTACCCGGCCAACGGTTTCACGCCCGAGACTTCACAGAAGCTCAACCAGATCTACGGTCGTCTCTGGGGCGGCGCTCCGATGATGAGCGGCGGGATGTAAATCTCCCTCGTTTTGCGCTCGTTCTTACAGCCACCTTGGGGCTTTGAAGCCCCCTCCCGTGCGCCGCGCTTTTTACGAAGCGCGGCGTTCTGCTACCCTGCGCCGCTGGACGTACCCATCGGATGAGCAGCGGCGAAAAGCTATCTCGCGGAACGGTGCTTGGGCGATACGAGCTTCTGCTCCCCATCGCGCAAGGGGGCATGGCGACGGTATGGGCCGCTCGGCAGAAGGGCTCCCGCGGTTTTCAAAAGACCGTCGCCGTAAAAACCATGCTGCCGCAGCTCTCGGACGACGCCACGTTCGAGCAGATGTTCCTCGACGAGGCCGCCCTCGCCGCGCGCATTCATCACCCGAACGTCGCAGAAATCCTCGATCTCGGCGAGCAAGACGACATCCTCTACATCGTGATGGAGTGGGTCGACGGCGAGGCGCTGAGCGTCGTCAGCAAGACGGCCAAGCGCAACAAAACGCAGATCCCTCAACGCATCGCGCTGCGCATGTTGACGCAAGCCTGCGCCGCTCTGCACGCGGCCCACGAGCTGCGCGACGACAACGATGTGCCCCTCGAAATCGTGCATCGCGATGTGTCGCCGCAGAACATCCTCGTGACCTACGACGGCGTGGTGAAGCTCGTCGACTTCGGTGTGGCCAAGGCCGCGCAGCGCATGAGCGCTGAGACGACCGCAGGCCAGCTCAAGGGCAAAGTGCCGTACATGTCGCCGGAGCAAGCCCGCGGCGCGAGGGTGGATCGACGCACCGACATCTTCGCGATGGGCATCGTGCTCTACAAGTTCACGACGGGCGTGCACCCGTTCCTGGGCGAGAACGACATCGTCACGATGAAGAACATCGTGGCTCGTCCGGCCCTCGCGCCGCGCGTGCGCATGCCCGAATATTCGCCCGAGCTCGAGCAAGTGTTGCTCAAGTGTCTGCACAAAGACCCGGACAAGCGCTACCAAACCATGGCAGAGCTCGAGCGCGCGTTGGAGCGCGTGCTGCTCGGCGCCGGCGCGGGCTCGGTGGTCGACGATGACGTCGGTGGCTTCGTGCGCTCGCTCATGGGCGAGTTCGGGCAAAAGCGTCGCGCGGGCATCCGCGACGCGATTCGCGCGGCCGACGAGCGGGAGACCGCGCCGCCTTCGGTGCCCACGGCGCCCATGGAGCACGAGGCGGTGAGCGACATCGCGCTCACGGCCCTCGCGTCGGGCGTCAAAGAAGAGATGCTCCCCGACAGGCCATCGCTCTACAACGTGAGCGCACAGTCGATTTCGGGCAGTCTTTCGGCCCTTTCTTCGAACGAGCAAGCGGTCGCCATCACCCAAGATTCGCTGCGTCGACGGGCCCGTCGGCGGGCCTTCGTGGTGGGCGCGACGGCGCTCGGTTTGGGCATCGGCATCGGTGTCATGGCCATCCTCAAGAGCACGGTCGGCCCGCCCGAGCCCACGGCCGACGCGGTGCAAACGGCCCTGGTGCCACCTCCACCTGCGCCGCCTCCCGTCGTCGTCGAACCCGCCGTCGAACCCCCCAGCGTGCCCACCGAGGCGGCCATCAACGTCGACGATCTGCCTGCGGTCGCCTCGGCGCCTCCCGCCACGCCGAACCCGCGCAACCCCACCCCCGCGGCGGCCGCCACGCCGGCCGCCACGGCTTCCGCGCTCCCTACCGCCACACCGGGCAAACGGCCGTG
>CAYLJT010000925.1:0-3079 GCA_964383995.1 uncultured Polyangiaceae bacterium | reverse complement strand
CTCGACCCCGGGACGGTCGGGTCTACCCTGGGCGTGCTGTTGAAATACCAGGACGACGTGCTGAAGGTGGAGGGAGACACGGCCCGGGCTTTGGTCGCCGAGGTGACGAGGTAGTGCCCGAGGAGCAGGGCGCCCTGGCTCTGAACGTGATGCACTTTGCCAGGGTGCTGCGGGGCGCCGGCCTACCGGTAGGTACGGCCGCGCTGCTCGACGCGCTGCGCGCGCTCTCCGCCATCGACGTGACCCAGAGGGAAGATTTTCGCGCGTGTTTGCGCGCGGTCTTGGTCCATCGCTTCGAGCACCTGGAGCTGTTCGAGCAGGCCTTTCGGCTGTTTTTCCGCGATCCCTTTGGCATGGAAGAGGCCATGGCGGCGCTCTTGCCGCGCAGTCCGCCCGACCCTTCGCGGGACGACATCTCCCAGCGCGTGGCCGACGCTCTGCGACCGGGTAACCACGCCCAACCTTCCATCGACGCCGAGGAGCTGATCGAGGTCGAAGCGGCGCTGGAGTTTTCCGACGCCGAGAGGCTGAAAACGAAGGACTTCGAGGCGATGAGCGCGGAGGAGCTGCGGCGGGCAAAGGAGGCCGTCAAGAAGATGCGCTTCTTTGTGGAGACCTTCCCGACGCGCCGTATGCGCGTGTCCTCCGCGGGGGCGGTGGACATGCGCGCCACCTTGCGTGCCGCGCTCCGCGGTGGAGGCCGAGACATCCCGCTGCGCTTCCGCAAGCGGAAAGAAGAGCCGCCGCCGGTGTGCGTGCTGTGCGATATTTCGGGCTCAATGGGGCGTTACACCGAGATGCTGTTGCGGTTCATGCATGTGTTGGTAAGCACCAGGCAGCGCGTCTTCGCCTTCCTGTTCGGCACGCGCCTGACCAATGTCACTCGCGTGTTGCGGCACCGCGACGTGGACGTGGCGCTGAAGCGCTGCGGCCTGGAGGTCAACGATTGGGCGGGGGGTACGCGCATCGGCGCGTCCATCGATCGTTTCAACCGCGAGTGGTCGCGGCGTGTGTTGGGTCAAGGCGCCATCGTCCTGCTCATCACCGACGGTCTGGACAGGGAAGGTGCGTCCGGTTTGTCCGAGGCGGCCGAGCGGCTCCACAAGTCGTCGCGCAAGCTCGTCTGGTTGAACCCGCTCTTGCGTTACGCGGGCTTCGAGCCCCGCGCGGCGGGTATCAAGGCCCTCTTGCCGCATGTGGACGACTTCCGTCCGGTGCACAACCTTGCGAGCTTGGAGCAGCTCGCGGACGTCTTGGGGTAAGATCGTGCGTCGCCGCTCCACGAAGCGCGCGGATCTTGACGCGCCGTGCCGCCCGCTCGATAGCGAGCGGTGATGACGCGCCGCCCCGCTTCCACCGCCTTGTTCCTCGTCCTCGCCGTGGTCGGTGCGTCGTGCGCGCGGCGCGCGGATGTCTCGGACAACACCTACCCACCGGCCTACGGCGCGCCGAACCCCGGTCAGTGGCAGCCACCGCCCCCGCCTGCCACCGCCCCCGGGCCCCTGGCGCCGGCCTTCGGGCTGCTCTGCGCCAACGAGACCGACCTGCAGTGCCCCTTCGCACACTGCGCCGCGGGCCGCTGCGGCGGATGCCTGACGAACGCGGATTGCAAGCCCAACGCGGCCTGCGCACCGACCCCGTTTGGGCTGGCCTGTTTGCCCCTGTCGTCTTCGCCCACGCCGGCGAGCCCGGCAACGCCGTCTCCGGCGCCCACACCCACGTTTTGGCCCAGCCCCGCGCCCGCGCCCTCACCGAGCCCCACCCCGACCTTCCCATCGTCTCCCCCGGTGGCCCCTTCACCGCCCTCCTCGGGCTCCTTCGACGCGGCCCGCCAGCGCTGCGTCAACACCACGAACGCCTACCGCGCGCGCGTCGGCGCCGCGCCCCTCTCTCGCCACAGCGCCAGCGAAGCGTGCGCCGATCGCGAATCGGCCTTGGACGCGGCGTCGGGCCAGGCCCACGGCAGCTTCGGGACTTGCCAAGAGCGCGCCCAGAACGCCTGTCCTTACTGGCCTGGTCCTGCCGATGGCATGGTCGACGGCTGCCTGGCCGACATGTTCGCCGAGGGCCCGGGCGAGCCCTTTTCGCAGCATGGTCACTACCTGAACATGACCAACCCGAAATACACCGCCGTCGCCTGTGGCTTCTTCGTCACCGGCGACGGCCGCGTGTGGATGGTGCAAAACTTCTACTGATCCGGGGAACGCGCCGAGCACGGCGGCACCCCACCACCTTCCCAAGGGGCCTCCTATCTCGCGAGCCTCCCTCCCGCGGCTCGCTTTTGCTCGCCAGCCCGTGTATCTTCGGCGCGAGGTACCCGGTGGACTGCATCAAGTGCGAAGGCAGTTTGAAGCGGTTTCAGCTCGATGACATCGAGCTCGACCGTTGCGATCAGTGCGCGGGCATCTGGTTTGACGCGACCGAGCTCGATCGCGTGCTCGGGCGGAAGAGCATCGACGCGCTGCGCGCGCGGGCGGTGCCGGATCGCGACATGGATCAGCGGCGCGGTCGCTGTCCACGTTGCAAGGGGCAGGGGCAGCTCGTCCGCGTCGCGGCCGTGCAGGCCGACTTTCACATCGATGTTTGCCCTGTTTGCGGCGGACAGTGGCTTGACGGTGGCGAGCTCGATCTGTTGCGCCCAACCGGTGTGTTGCCACGCATTCGTCGCGCCATCGGTTGGATCCTCGATCACGAGTAGGCGCCTTTAGGCCCTTCGAACACCCCACGCCCGTGCCCACACCCTTCGATCTCCAGGCCGTCCGCGCGCAATTCCCGGCCCTTTCCCGGCGCGTCCATGGCCACGCCCTGGCCTACCTCGACAGCGCCAGCACGACGCAGAAGCCCCGCGCGGTGATCGACGCCGTTGTCGACGCACTTTCCAACGCAGCGAACATCCACCGCGGTGTTCATACCTTGAGCGCCGAGGCCACCTTGGCCTTCGAGGGTGCCCGCGGGAAGGTGGCTCGCTTCATCAACGCCCCGGATCCACGCACGATCGTCTTCGTGCGCGGCACCACCGAGGCCATCAACCTCGTGGCGAACACCTACGGTCGGCTCCGCGTGGGGCCCGGGGACGAGG
>CAYLJT010000924.1:0-3080 GCA_964383995.1 uncultured Polyangiaceae bacterium | reverse complement strand
GCCACGGCACTGCTCGGGGGACATGAAGCGGGGAGTCCCCACCGCGACGCCGGTCGCGGTGCGCACGGCCGACGGATCGTGGAGCACCTTGGCCACGCCGAAATCCAGGAGCTTGGGCCGCGTGCTGCCGTCGCCGGTGGGCGCCATCAAGATGTTGTCCGGCTTCAGATCGCGGTGCACCACGCCGGCCGCGTGGGCCGCGTCGAGGGCGCTAGCGATATCCCGCAAGATGGGTAGGGCGCGCGCGACCGGAAGGCGTTTTTCACGGTCCAGAAGCGCGCTGAGCGGCTCCCCCTCCACGAGCTCCATCACCAGGAACGGTCGTGGCTCTCCGGCCGCGGCCGCCGCGAAGACCTCCACGATGCCTGGATGGCGAACCTGCGCGATGGCCCGCGCTTCGGCCAGAAATCGCGCGACGAGCTCGGGGTCGGCCGCCAGGTGCTGGTGCAGAACCTTGACGGCGGCGCGCTTGCCGAGCGTCACTTGCTCCGCGGTGTACACGTCGCCAAACGTGCCGCGACCCAGGCGTCGACCAAGTCGGTAGTCGCCGAGGACGGTGCCCGGCGGGAGGGGCTCTTCGTCGTCGCCCTCGGCGGGGATGTCGGCGTCCAACGGACAACCGTGCTCCGGACAAGTGCTCGTGCCTTCGGGATAACCTGCGTCGCACTGCGGGCAAGTGGGCATGTGAGCACTCTACCAGGCCGCCCGAGCGGATGGCATCTCTCATTGACGCCCCTTTTGAAGGCGTGGTACCGATGGCATGGCGGAAGGAGCGAATCGGTTGGAGCTCAAGCCGAATACCATCATCGCCGAACGCTTCCGCCTGACGCGTCTGCTCGGCGAGGGGGGTATGGGCGCGGTTTGGCTCGCCGATCACGTTCGGCTGAAGGTGCCCTGCGCCGTCAAGCTCATGCGGCCCGAGGTCGCGAAGAACCCGGCCTACCGCGCGCGCTTCGATCGCGAAGCGGTGATCGCTGCGCAGATTCGCAGCCCCGAGGTGGTGCAGATCCTCGACCACGGTTTGTGGGAGGGCACTCCGTACATTGCCATGGAGTATCTCGAAGGGGAGGATCTTCAAGAACGCCTGGCGCGCGTCGGGAAGCTCTCCCCCGCCGAGACACGCGCCATCGTCGTGCCCGTCGCCCGCGCCCTGGCCAAGGCCCACGCGGCCGGTCTCGTGCACCGCGACCTGAAGCCCGCCAACATCTTCCTCGTGCGCGACGACGACCGCGAGATCGTCAAGGTGCTCGACTTCGGCATTGCCAAGGACACGGGCGTGGGCGCCGACGAACAGACCAAGACGGGCACCATCATGGGCACCCCGTTTTACATGAGCCCCGAGCAAGCCCAGGGCAAACGCCAGGTCGATCACCGCACCGATCTGTGGGCCCTCGCGGTCATCATCTTCCGCTGCCTGACCGGAAAGCTGCCGTTTTCCAGCAACGCGTTCGGGGATCTGGTCATTCAAATCGTGGTGGAGCCTCTGCCGGTACCGTCGGCGGTGGCCCCCGTCCCCCCGGGCTTCGATGCCTTCTGGGCCAAGGGGGTCGCGCGCGATCCGGACGCCCGTTTCCAGAGCGCGAGGGAGCTGGTGGACGCGCTCACGGTGGCGCTCGGTCTGAGCGACGGTTCCTCCGTCGCGACGTCCGTGCCCGACGCTCCTGCCGTCAAGAGCGCCACCGTCGAGGGGGCCACCACACCGTCGGTCTCTACGGAGGTTGGTCTCGCCGGCTCGTCCGAGACAAATGCGCCCCGCCGCCGTCGTAGCTACCTGTTCGCGGCCGTCCTGGCTGTCGGGCTCATCGGCGCCGGAATCGCGTTTTTTCGGCCTGACGCGGCACCCAACGCCACCGCGGACACGACGCCTGCGCCGAGCTCCGCGTCCTCGGATGTCGTGGTGGCACCTGCGCCGCCTCGCCCTGCCGCGAGCCCTGCGGTTGCCATCGAAGTCACTCCACCCAGCGTGGCGAGCTCGGCGCCGTCCGCAGCGTCCGCTCCCCCGGCCCCGGCTGCGGTGACGGCCGCCCCGCCACCTTCCCCAACTCCCTCGACCTCCCCACCACGACCGCCCCCTCGGCCTTCCTCGGCCCCGGTTGGCGGCCGGGACATCGGCTTTTGACACCGGACACCGGAGCCCAGGCATGACCAGGCGCGTTTCCTTACCGTTCTTCCTGCTCCTCGCGGCGTTGTGGTCGATGCCCGCGCGGGCCGATGTCTCGGACGCCGATCGTGCCACGGCCCGCAGCTTGACGGTCGAAGGGTACGACGCCCTCGACCGAAAAGACTACGTGACGGCCGCCGACAGATTCGAACGCGCGGACAGCCTCTACCATGTTCCCACGGTCACGCTCGGCCTGGCGCGCGCCCAAGTGGGCCTCGGTCACCTGGTCAGCGCCCTGGCAACCTACAGTCGGATCGTGCGTGAAGGCACTCCTGCAGGAGGTCCCGCGGCCTTCGCCAAGGCCGTCGACGACGCCCGGCGCGAGCTCGACGCCTTGAGCCCGCGGGTTCCTGGCCTGGTGCTCAAGGTGACGGGCGCTCCTACCCCCACCGTCACCATCGACGGCGCGCCCGTGCCGGCCGCCGCGCTCGGGGTTCGCCGTCCGGTGGACCCCGGCGCTCGTGTGGTTCGCGCAACCGCCGATGGCTACCTCCCCGCCGAGGCGACGGTCTCGGTCCAGGAAGGTAAGGTCGAGGAAGTGGCCCTGACCCTCGTGGTCGATCCGAATGCCTCGAAGGTCAGCGTTCCTCCCGCCGCAGCCACGCCGTCCACCAGCCCCTCGTCTTCGCCTGGGCCTGCCCAATCACCGGGCCCGCGCGCCTCCGGCGACACGGCGGGCGATGGCGCAGGACAGCGCAGGCTCGCGTACATCAGCCTGGGCCTCGGCGGCGCCGGGCTCGCGTTCGGCGCGGTTACCGGGGGCCTTGCGCTCTCGAAACATGGAAGCCTCAGCGAGTCGTGTCCCGATGGGCACTGTCCGCGGGGCCAAGAGTCGAGCTTGCAGTCCGATATCGACAGCTACCACACCCTCGGAACCCTCTCCACGGTTGGCTTCGTCGCGGGAGGTATCGCCGCCAGT
>CAYLJT010000923.1:0-3084 GCA_964383995.1 uncultured Polyangiaceae bacterium | reverse complement strand
TGAAGAAACCATGTCCACCATGACCGACAGCGTAGGCGCCGCGCTGCTCGAGATGACGGCTTCGGATCGAACGTTGACCATCACGGGGGCACGCACCGAAAAGGCCGGAGCCGCCAAGGTGGTGCTCAGCGGGGGGGGCCGCTCTGTCGATGTTGCGGTCAGTCTGAAGCACAAGGTTGCAGGTGCCATTCTCACCAAGATCTCGGGGGAGCGCTCTGATGCGAGCGCGGGCGACATTCTGGAAGTGGCCGGTGGCGCTCAGCTGATCAAGGCGTCAAACGTGGTGTTCGAGGCGACCGACCTGCTCAGTGTGGTGATGGGCGCATCGACCATTACGTTGACGCCAGGCTCGGTGTCCATTGCCGGCACCAAGGTCACCATCAACGGCGAATGCGACGAGCTCGGCGCTCTGGTGAAGGACAACTGAGCCATGGAAACGCGCCCCTACACCTTCCTCTTTCAGGCGGGACCCCTCGTCTCCAGCGACATCGAGAGCTTTCGCCTGCTGCGCGAGCTGGGCCGGCCCGCGGAGATGGACATATTTCTCCGAACCGAGGGCGCCCTCGACCCCGACGAGCTGCTGGGTGCCCCGGCGCATTTTGTGTTTGGGCGGGATGCCGCCGAACATGCCTTCGACGGCGTGGTGGCAGCCGTAACGGTCAGCGCGACAGCCGACGACGACGACGAACGCGCCTACGTTCACCGGCTGCACGTGACGTCTGTCATCGGGTTGCTCGACCAAGAGGTCGACTTTTGCATCTACCAGGACAAGGACGTCAAAGAGATCGTTTCGGAGGTCCTCCGCGACCTTGGCATTGACGACGAGCACCAGGCATGGCGGAGGGTCGGCAGCTACCCGAAGCGCGAGTATTGCGTGCAATACGGCGAAAGCGCCCTGGCCTTCGTTTCGCGCTTGCTCGAAGAGGAGGGCCTCTATTTCTACTCCGAGGCGAGCGACAAGGGCGACGTGGTTGTCTTCGAAGACGACAGCACGGCGAGCGACCCCATCGAAGGCAACAAGGTCGTGCCCTATCGCTTTGGCGCGGGCCTCTCTTCGGGCGACGACGCCATCGACGTCATCACAGAGCGATGCCAGACGACCAGCGGCAAGGTGGTGCTTCGCGACTACGACTTCAAGAGGCCCGACGCCAACTTGACGGCGGAGGCTGTCTCAGACAGGGATGATGACCTGGAGGTCTACGACTACCCCGGGCTGTTCACGGAGCTGAGCGAGGGTGAGAGGCTTGCGCGGGTGCGCCTCCAGGCTGTCACGGCGGAGCGCGCCACGCTGTCGATTCGCTCGACCTGCTCGCGTATCAGCGCGGGTCGCTGGCTCGAAGTCACGGACGCCGAGATCGACGTCGACGGGGAGTATTTCGTTACCAGCTCGCTGCACACGCTGCAGGCGGGGGTGTTGGTGGTTACGGCGACGCTGATCCCGCGCAAGGTGCCCTACCGGAGCCCGCGCCGGACACCCTTGCCGGTGATTGACGGTCCGCAGACCGCGGTGGTGGTGGCGCCACCTGGCTCCCCCGCCGAAGAGATTCACGTCGACGAGCATGGTCGGTGCAAGGTTCAGTTTCATTGGGACATCTACGGCGAGAACGACGACAAGTCGTCCTGCTGGATGCGCGTTTCGCAGGCCCAAACCAGCGGCTCCATGATCTTCCCTCGGGTGGGCTGGGAGGTGATCGTCGAGTTCTTGGAGGGGAACCCCGACCGCCCGATCATCACCGGTCGCGTTTACAACGGCCGATGGATGCCGCCGTACGCGCTGCCCGAGGGCAAGTCGCGCATGGCGATTCAAACTTCGTCTTCACCCGGAGGCGGGGGTCGAAACGAAATTCGTTTTGAGGACAAGGCTGGGAGCGAGGAGATCAGCATCCAGTCGCAAAAAGACACGACGCTCGCCACGGGCAACAACAAGAAGAAGTCGGTGGCCGTCAACGAGACGAAGAACGTGGGGGTGGATGCGACGCTTTCGGTCGGCGCCAACCAAACCATCCAAGTGACCAACGGCTTCCAAAGTGGGGTTACGGGCTCCCAAACCATTTCCGTAGCGGCGAATCGCAAGGTCGAAGTCAACGCGGTGTACGGTCTGACTGCCAAGGGGGCGAGCGCAACGTCGGTGGCCGGAAACCAGATGGAGATGGACGGAAACCCGATTCAGGCTCTGCTGTCGCTGGCGGCGGCCGCGGCCACGGCGGCCGTCAAGGCAGAAATGGCGCGGGGCTTACAGGCGCTTGACCAAGCCGTGCAACAGAAGGTAAACCAAGTCATGGGGCCGCTGCGCGAGCTGGAAGGTCAGGTTCAAAACGTGAGCGCCGGGCTGGAGGCTGTGAGCAACGGAGATCTGGGTGCCGCCGCGGGCACGTTGAGCGCAGCAGCGGGCCTTCCCACGCCTGGAGGATTCGGGGCGAAGCTTGCCCCCGGCGCGGATGGTGGCGTGTCCGGCGGGCGAGGTGGAGCCGCGGAGTCAGCAGGTTGCGGAGGTCCGGTCGCCGGCCTGAACGCCATGGTGCAAGGTGCCCTCAGTTCGGGTCGCAACGCCCTGGGTGACGCGCTGGGCCTGGGCGGTGGTGGCGGAGGAGGCTCTTCCGAAGCCAACGCCGGCGGTCCCGAGGGCGCGGTTGGGTCCAATGCGGCAGCGGACAGCGCGACCGGGCCCGGTCATGCCATCAACGTCTGTTCGTCGACCCACACCGAGACGGTAGGTAGCCTCAAGGCGACCATCGCGGCCGCAGGGATTCACACCACGGTCAAGTCCTCTCGCAGCCAAAAGGTAGGTGCCATTCGTGCCGAGCTCGTTGCAGGTCAAAGGGTCGAGGCGTGCAGCGCTGACAAGACCGAAAAGGCCCTGGGGTTGCTTGTCGTAAGCGGCTCCCCCGAACAGGAGACGGTCGGCGCCAGCCGAACCACCATGGTGGGCGGGGCCATCCTCCAGAAGATCGGCGGCTCGCACACCGTGACGGCGGGTGGAAAGGCCATGTTCGTGGGAGCGTTTCACAAGATCGACGCATCCGGCGCCCTTGTGTTGAAGTGCGGCGGCAGCGAAGTGGTGATCGATGGCGGTGGGGTCACCAT
>CAYLJT010000922.1:0-3084 GCA_964383995.1 uncultured Polyangiaceae bacterium | reverse complement strand
CCACCCGAACAAGCGGTCGTCCCGGTCGAGCAAATGCCAAAGAGCCCGGTGCTGCAGGCCGCGCCACCACCTGGATTGCCCTCGTCCGTGCTGCCGTCACAGTCGTTGTCGATGCCGTCACACACCTCGGCTGTCGCGGACACGTTCTGACTGCAGACGATGGCGCCACCCGCGCAGGCGGTCGTGCCCGTCGCGCAGACACCTGGGAGACCCGTCGTGCAGGCGACGCCACCACCTGGATTGCCGTCGTCGATAACGCCGTTGCAGTCGTCGTCCACTCCATTGCATGTCTCGGCGGCAGGCGTACAGCAGGCCGGACACGCGGTCCCGCCGCAGTCGACGCCGGTCTCCGTACCGTTCTGAACGCCGTCGCTGCAGGTCGGCGCCGGGGGCAGGTAGCAGGCGGTCAGTTGCGGCCGATTGCTCGGCACGCCCGCGTCGGTACTGCCTAGGGTGACGCGCCCGCCTCCGGTCACATCGAGGAGTATGCCCTGGTTGGCGGACCCGAGCACCCAGGATTGCAGCTCGGACTGGATGTTGACGACGAACAGGCCACCTGCAGGAGTGCCGCTGATATCGAGCGTATCGAAGGGAACGCTGGTGTAGCCGCCGCCGAAGCTCGCATAGTCGACGGTCGACTCGGCCCAAGGGACGAGCACATGGTGGGCGGTCAGGACCGTCGGCCCGAGGCCCTGCGCCTTACGCAACGAGAGCGTCGCCGACTGGATGGTGGACCCCGCCGGGATGCCGGAAAGGTCCAAGCGAAGCAGCATCTGCCGGTGCGAGCTGCCGAGGTCACCGACGACGATCGCCGGTCCGGAGCCGAAATTCTGGAGCGCAAGCGTGGGGTCCACGGGGTCGTTCGCGATGCCCGCATCGTCGCTGCTCGACGATGTCGTGATGGTCTTGCAGACCACCCCCTCCGCCACGGAGCCCAAGGTTTCGCTCGCGGGGGACGACGGCTCCGCAGGATCGTTGGAGCATCCAGCGAGCACCAAGAGCAACACGACGGGGCATGAGCTGCGTTGAGCAAGCACCTTCATCACTGGCCTCCTCGATCGCGCCGCCGAACCGACGGCACCAACTTTCAACATCGCTCCGAACGGGGGTGAAGATCAAGCGTCAAGGGCAGGATTTTCTAGCCTCGCGCTGAAAAGCAACAGAGGTGTCGAAGGTCACAGAATAAGGGTCTGTCTGCTTTGCCGCGTATGTGTCAGGGCTGACCAACGGAGCGAACGGCCACCAGGCTTCGTCGCCGTCCCGATTCGCGCCCCGGCTGCCGCCGTCGTAAGACTCGCTGCCTATCGTTCACGTTTCGCCTGAAAACGCCCTGAAATGCAGCACATCTGAGGCGTTACGCTGCCTGTAACTGCCATTGTCCCCCGCACGCGGAGCGTTATGCAGTGGGCCACCGCGTAGTTGCCAATTGTGGACGGACGTGAGAATGCGGACCGCCCCAAACGCTTTTCCAATTGACTCGACGAGGTCGGCCGATAGGCCATGTCCTCGTGAGCTTCTACGCTGCGTTTGTCTTCGTCACTGGCAAGACGGACGAATAAGACAGCAGGCGTCGAGGTCCAGCAACCTCGACGCCGACTTCGCTCCGGGCTCACAGCCTACTGGTTGCGGAGGCCTTCTCGATTTTCATTCGCCTGGACGCTCACGCCGCCAGGGGCGCGGAGCGGGAAGCGCGGACCAGGCGAACGATGGCCCAGATTCCGGGGATCATCGGCAGTACTGCGGTGTAGAGCCCGGGGAAGTAATACTGGCCCGTTGTCCCAAGCCAGTAGTTTTGCATCTGCGCCACGAAATTGCCGTTCGAGACCGCTTGCGAGAGCGGCTCCGCGACCTGCGCCTGAACCGCCGGCTCGATCAACGGGAAGATGAAGTGCGTGAATTCGGCGACGCCGGGGCCGATGAAGATGAAACAAGCGATGAAGCCTGCCAATGGCACCCGGTAGTACAGCCCCAGCGCGGTCAACGTGTACAGGGCGGGCCCGATGAAGGCGAAGACCATCAAAAAGCCTTGCTCCGTCCAGCTGATGTCGAAGAGCCGGCTCATCGCTGGGCCGAACCCACCCAGGTATTCCTCGGCCATGTGCACCTCGAGCGCGGCCACGGTGAGCAGGAACGGCGGGAGGATGATCCGCGCGTCGAGCGGTTTCCGCAGGTAGCTGCGAACCCAGAGCGCGAAGCCGCCCAGGCTCGAGCCCCCCACGATCACCACCGGCGGCAGCCCGATATAGACGTAGCCCGCGGCCATCGCGGTCAGCGCGAAAGCGAGCGCCCCCAGAATGCTCCATAACTGTGTCGTTCGCGTCGTTTCCATCTGCGGCTCCTTTGTCAACGGTTGTTGACATAGCGCTAACGCCGGAGCCCTTGCTTGTCAACACGTGTTGACTTACTTTGTGCACATGGTTCAGAAAAAACGGCCCCGGCCCCGTGATTCCGAGGCGACGCGGGCGGGCATCCTGCGCGCGGCACGCCAGCGCTTTGCCTCCGACGGCTACGCTGGGGCCACGATTCGCGCGGTGGCTTCGGATGCCGGCATCGACCCTGCCCTGGTGATGCGCTACTTCGGTAACAAAGAGGGGCTGTTCGCTGCGGCCGCCGACTTCGACCTGCAGTTGCCTGATTTCACGGCTGTCGCGCGGGGCGAGGTGGGCGCCGCCCTGGTTCGGCACTTCACGCAGCGCTGGGAGGCGGACGACACCTTCATGGCGCTACTTCGGGCGGCCGTGACGCACGAAGCCGCGGCGAAGCAGGTGCGCGAGGTGCTTGTGGCGCAGGTGGCGCCGACCATCGCCGCCCTGTCGGGAGACCCGAAGCGCGTGGGGCTCCGGGCCGGGCTGGTGGCCAGCCAGATTCTGGGCATGGCCATGTGCCGCTACGTGATCGAGCTGCCCGCGGTGGTGACCATGAGCCGCGATGAGGTCGTGGCGTGGTTGGGCCCGACGCTGCAGCGCTTCATCACGGGTGACGCGCCAGGTTAGACCTACGGGAGCACGGCGCTCGCGGGACGTTGCCCCCAAAGGCGACTCTCGGTAGCGGATTGGATGACGCCCGCTCTTCGGAAAGGTCGGC
>CAYLJT010000921.1:0-3084 GCA_964383995.1 uncultured Polyangiaceae bacterium | reverse complement strand
GTAAGGTGGAAAGAAATGTGGAATGTTATGCGGCAACAATCTGCATAACACCACCTTCGACACGCTGGGTCGCGTGCAAAAGGTCACCGCCCCCGACGGCGGGGTGCCGCTCTTCGCCAACACCTTCTTCGAAACCTACGTGCTCGACGCCGACGCACGCCTCGCGCACGAACAACGTGATGTCGATGGCCGCGTCGTGGCCACGTCGTGCTACGAGGGCCCGAGGCGACATAAGATGCTTTTTGGGCTGGAGTAAAGATGAAGGTCACGCAGGTTTTCCCGTTGGCGGATCGGCAATTGATCGTTGTTCACTTGGCCTCGTTCGACTGGAACTTCGACGTCGGTCTACGAGTCAAGCTCACGCAGGGCGATATTGTGCTGTACGCCTCGCAAGTCGGCACCGGAAATCATGAAGGCCACGCGACCCTCCTCCTGCGGGCCTCACGAAATTGGAGCGAGGTAATCCCGCAACTGGCGCAGATGACGGCCTCCATGGATCCAATTTCGATTGAGTGTGACGGGCGGACCTGAGAGCTCGTGGGGGGCACGTCGCGATTCAGCGAGCGAGCTCATCACCCGAACGGGCAACGATGGTGCACAAGTCCCGCGGTGGCGCTCGACGAGCTTGCGAGGTCCGGCGAATCCAGATATCTCCGGTGGATGGCTCCTGGTCGGTCGCCTCCACGCGCTACAACATCAAGGGAAGCCCCGCAGTCACCAGCGGTCGAGGTTTGGGGGCACGTTTCTAGGCTGGAATGGCTGACCGCCGGCGGGACCCGGGTCGCCAACGAGAGGTCGTCGCCACCGACGGTGTACAAAACGATGCAGATATTGAGAAGCGTCCTTTGCCTGTCGCTCCTTCTGTCGGCCACGGCCTGTACAGAGGGGCCACCCGAAAGCCCACCGCCCTACCCCGCGTCCTTCCACAACGCGTCCGCCAGGTCACCGAGCAGCTCTTCCACCTTGCCATCAAACGTCTTGTTGATCCTATCAAACCCGCCGAAATTCTCGAAGGCCCCACCGCTCAGCGCCTCGCGGTCGAGCACCTTTTGCTGCTTCAACTGCTTGCCAAGGCGCTTCAGCCACTCGGCCTGCGGTGGCGTCCACTTCTGACGCGCCATGATCTTTTGCAGGGCCTTGTCCACCCTCGTGCCGTAGTCTTCCAGGGGGTTGCCCAGGGCGGCCTGCCTTATCCAACCCAGAATGGTGGCGGCGATGTCCACGTTGGTCTGCTCTTGCCAGGCCGTACGCAAACGGGCCTCGGTGTAGCCGGCGTTGGCTAGCTCGAGCTCGACCTCTTTGAGCTGCTTGCGGGTCAGCTCGCGCGGCCTTTGCGCCACCACGGTCAGCGCGGGCAGGCGGTTCATGTTGCCTTGGACGAAGGCTACGAAGCCCGCCAGATAGTCTTCAGGCTTGTTGGCCGTGCCATAGCCCCGCTCGGTGCGCCTGAGGCTGTCTTCGTGGTCCGAGACATAGAGCGGCCTGTCTGCCTTGACGACCTGGTCGAGCACGGGGATGAGCCAGCCATTGTGGTCGAACCATGCCACCGCCTCGTCGGGGGTCGAGCGACGCAGCGTGTCGAGCAGCTCGTCGGGGGTCGTCGACGCGCGCACCTCGAAGGCTGCCAGAGCGTCGTGATCGAAGCTCCCCTTGCGACGACGCAGCTTGGCGATGAGCTGCTTCAACACCAGCTCCCGCGCCTCCTGGTCTTTCAAGCTGCGCAGGTCGTCGATGAGCTGTGCGAATGGCACCTTGGGCGCGGCGGCCACGGGGCGCATGTCGGTGTAGTCTTCCAGCGCGGCGTACAGATCCACCGCGTCGAACACCCGAAACACCACCTTGTCGATGGCCTTGCACAGGCGGGTCGCCCGCCCCATCATCTGCTCGTACAAAATGCGGCTGCGAACCCGCCGCAGAAACACGATGTTGACGATCTCGGGCACGTCGATGCCCGTGGTCAATAGGTCGACCGTCACCGCGACGCTGGGTAGACGCTCGTTCTTGTAGCGTCGAATCAACCGCAGCGGCTGGTCGGAGGTGCCGGTGATCTTGACGACGGCTTGGTCTTCCACCGCGCCGTGCTCCGCCGCAAAGGCCTCCTTCAGGAGGCGCACCAGCATGTCGGCGTGCAGGTCGTTGGCCGCAAATACCAGGGTCTTTCCAGGGAGGTTGGGATCGATGAAGCGCGCAAGCTCGGCGGCCACCACGCGGTTGAAGCTCTCGGTGATGACCCGCTTGTTGAAGCTGTCGATCTCGACATCGACCTCGTCTTCCAGGTGGATGAGATCGACGGTGCTGCTCTTCGGCACGAAGACCGAGACCTCGGCGCCTGCCTGCCAGTGGATGCCGTCTTCGGCGAGCTGCGTGACGATGCGGACCGGGGGCTCGTGATCGATGAGGTTGCCGTCGACGACGGCCTCAGGGTAGCTGTAGCGGAAGACGGGGGAGCCGAAGATCTGAAGGGTGTGCAGCGCTGGCGTGGCGGTCAGACCGATCTTGACGGCGTCGAAATAGTCGAGCACCCGGCGGAACTTGGAGATGTAGTCGTCCTGGTTGCGGAAGCTCAGCTCGACGTCGCTCATCTCGCGATCGAGCCCGTAACCGCGGTGGCACTCGTCGACCACGATGCAGTCGAACTGGTCGATCGGGGGCACGTCGGTGGGGCTCTGGGGCGCGAGGATGCGCAGCACCATGCTTTGAATCGTGGCGATCTGGAGCTTGGTGTCCGAGTCAGGCGCGGTGTCGCCGAGCTCTTTCAGGTCGAAGATCTCCGCGAAGGTCTGCAGGTTCTCGAGCCGGGCGTCCTTGAACGCATTGGCGGTCTGCTCGCCCAAGGCCGTGCGGTCCACCAAGAAGAGCACGCGGCGAAACCGTTTGCTCTTCAACAAGCGGTACACCATGCCGATGGCGGTGCGCGTCTTGCCGGTGCCCGTCGCCATGGCCACGAGGAAGTTTTTTGTTTTGCCTTCGGGGCGCGTCGCAAGGTCCGACTGCACGAGGGCCGCCTCCACGGCCTGAATCGCCCGCACTTGGTAGTCGCGCAGGCCCAGGTAATCGAAGGGCTCCGCGGCCAACTTGGCGTGC
>CAYLJT010000920.1:0-3089 GCA_964383995.1 uncultured Polyangiaceae bacterium | reverse complement strand
CCCTGGTCCCTTCCTCGTGAACATTGGGGGGTCCCTTCCGGGTGAAAATTGGCACGCGACGTCCTGTTCTGACACGCAACTAGCCTACGGGGAGCCCAGGCGGGCGTCCAGAGGTAGGTTCCCTACCGCACTGCTCGATGGGGCCCCGCGCGAATCCTCCTAGATGGCCGGCGAGGTCTACTTGACCTGGCTTCTAGAATTCCGCGGACCGATCTAAGTTGCCGAGCCTGCCCCCGTCGCGCGGGAGGCTTTGTACGCCGCTCGTCACGGCGCTTGCAGCCGCTGGATCGAACGGGCGTCCCACGGGCAAGCGTCGCGCCGGGCGGCGGTCTTGCCGAGGTCATGCTGCTTCCAGCGAGCTTGGCGCGTCACAACCTTGGGTCGAGAGGCCGGCAAGCCAACCTCCTTCGTGAAACGCAAGCACCACGCTTGCCCTTCCCTCGGTGGCTCCCGTTGCGGCGAGCGAGGACTGGCCACGGGTTTGCGGCTAGCCCTTGAATATGTTGAAGTCGTCATCATTCACGATGCACAAACGAGGTGCGCAGAACGGCTGCCGCTTCAACTGGCGACAAGGACGCTCCCAAATGCAACGCATCTCGTTCGAAGAACTCTACTTTTACCACGGAGACATTGGTGAGGGTCGGTCGCATGGCATTGAGCGCAGTCGAGGCGAGGGTTACGGCGACATCTTCGGGTACGCCGACCTCGATCGAGTTTCCGTTGCGGAGCTTGGGCGTAGGGTGCGACTAGCGCTCGATGGTACGAACGTTCCGCGGCACCCTGCTTGGCAGAAACAGCGAGAACATCTTGAGGGTCTCCTCGCCCTCGGCCCGTCTGCCCTTTACGCGCTCGCGACGTTCGACCTCAGGCTCAAAGCCGACGGCCGGCGCGCGCTTAGCGACGGGTGTCACCGTGGCCTGGCTTTGTGGCTGCTAGGAGAGCCTGATCTCGACCTGTCTCGCGCACGACTTGCATTGGATAGTTGGGAGCCTTGAGCCGCGAGGTTTTGGCTAGCCGCCGCTGGCCGAAATTGAGGGGGCAGTCGCGGGCGACTCCGTCTTCGATGACTTGGGCTTTCGGGACTGTGGGGACGGAATACAGTGCCTCAGCACCGACCCGTCGTTTGCCGTCCAATTGCGTCCGTCGAGGTAGCAGCAAATACCCTCCGCGACGTTCCGACTCAGGCCGTACCAGCGGGCAACATAAACCCGTCTTGGGATGCCGTCGACGGCTCGAAAATCCTGGTCGTTAGGCGACGTGCTGAGATAGAGCTTCCATTGATCGCCCAGGGCATCGGCTGCTTCGCGCGCAGCCTTGTCTACCTCGTGGAAAGGGACGTTCGGGTTGACGCCCTGAGCGACCTCGACGGTGTAGGGATTGGGCGCTTGCTTGACATCGGGCTTTGGCGGGCTCGGACAGCGTGCGGCCTGGGGAGAAGTTGCGACCCCGGGCAAGGGGGGGGTTATGTTTGGGTCGGCCGTCGCCCCTGGCCCGATGCTTGCCGCCGAGGACGCTATTTGCGTGGGTGCACTTAGCGCGAGCGCAGCCGTGGGGGCCAGTAGGGGTGACGAACCCTGCTGCTCGGGTGGGCTCTCTACCTTCGCCCATGAAATCCACGATCCAAACACTGTCCCCGCAGCGGTGATGAGAGCGGCCGCGACGGCGCTGTCCAAAGGAACTAGGCGCTTACGCAAAGTAATTTTTGCAGCCCCGTCGGGCACCGAGATCGGTCGAGTGACGAAGCGGATCTGCGCGGCATCGACAGTGAACTGACTCATTGGCCTTTCGTCGCCCGCAACAACAATTTTGGTAATTTGGGCCCCGGGCAGCGTGAGCGCAGAACAGTGCCAACCACTGTTGGCGTCGTACTTTGCCCCTCTCAATTCGATCCAGAATTCCGTAGCCAAAATGCTCTCTCGCGGACGCTCATTTATGAATTGCGCATTCGCGCTTCACCTCGTGAAAGAGGTGGCGCTTGTTCCCAACACAGCAGGGCCTACGCCATGGTCCCCCCCGCCATGCGTTCAAGAGACCTCTCAACGTCGAGGCGCATGGGCCCGTGTTCCCTAACAATCTTGACGACGACCGCACGCAGCAGGCCGAACTTTTTGACGAGGTAGTCGATTTCGTAGTCTTCTTCGACAGAGACGCGATCGCGATCAGCGTTCCCGATGTTCTTCTTGTCGTCCGGCATCTTTCCTCTCCGGGGGGCGAACCGCCCGCCCCCGCGGCGCCGACAGTAAGCACGGTTGGCTGACTGTCAATTGGCGGGCTTTGGGCGGAGCTGCCGTGCACCACGAAGAGCCTCGATTGCCGGCGAAATAGAGGCGTGGGCACTGCCAATCACCCCGCCAAGCGCCCCTCCATCGAAAACCACCGCAGCGTCACTCGCTCGTGCGTCGTCGCCCCACCACCGTTCGCCGCGCACACCACATCATAGACCCCCACGCCGATGCCCTCCGCCACTCCCAAAGCCACCACCCTGAGGCCCGGCGTCAGCCGCATGGGCGCGGCCCATCGGCCATCGTGGTAGGCGAACAACACGCTCGCCCTTCCCTCCGCGGCTCCCCCTGCGGCGAACGAGCGCACGCTCCTGCCAGCCACGGCCGTTACGCGCATGCCTGGTTCGGACAGCGCCTGTCGTATCTCGCACGCGTCCTCGGTAAACACGACCACGCCGCCGTCTCCGCCGCCTAGCCACCGGCCTCGGCCTACGGCGGCGATGGCCCACAGGCGGCTTGGCTCAAGGCCCGTGGGTGGCGGCACTGGCTCCCACCTGCCTCCTCGCATGCGGAACAGCCCTTCGGCGCCAACGCCTAGCTTCTCCCCGGGTTGCGCGCCTTCGGCGACGCAGCGGAGCGCGGGCGCTCTGACCTCGAACGCGTCCACCGCGTTCACCGCCTCCACCGCCTCCGCGGCTTCGGCGGCCTCGGCCCGGGCCAACAGCGGATCGAGATCTTGCCATAAGGCCAGGATGCTCGGGTGCCTTGCCTTGCGGTCCTTCTTGACAGCTCGGACAAGCACTTGCTCCAAGGTGGGTAGCATGCCGGAGCGCCTCCACAGGGGATGCGTGCTGGCTTGCTCGGCGA
>CAYLJT010000919.1:0-3096 GCA_964383995.1 uncultured Polyangiaceae bacterium | reverse complement strand
GTCGACGGAAGCTGACGCGTGCCGGGCCTTGGTGATAGGGTCCGCGGCATGCACAAATACGGCATTCCGCTCGCGGACCTGCCGACCCATTGCCTCGACGCAGTGGACGCCGCCGAGCGCACCCGTTCCAAGACGCTGGTGCTTCGTGCCGCGCAGCCCGTCGCAGCGATCGTCCCCATGGCCGACCTCGATCGCATCGATCCTCCGGATCCCGGGGCCAATGGCCCGGATCCTCTTTTGGCTCTTTGCGGAGCCTGTCGACACGATGCCTTCGTCGACACCTTCGTCGTCGATCTCACGCGCACCGCGCTTTGGGTTCGGGGCTAGTCGATGAGCTACCTCCTCGACGCCGGAACCTTGGCCGAAGTGTTGCGCGCGGTCCCTTCCCCACGGCTCGTCCGCAGGCTCGCGTCGGTGCCCTCGCGGGACCGTTGGACGAGCGTGATCAGCGTTAGCCAAATGCTGGTGGCCGCACGGCGAAGCCGCCAACCGAAGCTCATGCAAGACGTGATTCGCGTCGTCGCGGCGGTGAAGGTGGCCCCCTACGATCTGGCCGCTGTGCAAGCCTTCGCGAAGTTTCGCTCGACGGTCGCCATCGATGCCGACACCGACGACGCCATGATCGCGGCCATCGCGTTTGCCCAAGACTTCACCCTGGTGACGCGCAGACCCGGGGACTTTCGTCGCTATGCGCACCTTCGCGTAGAAGACTGGACGGTCTAAACGACCGGGCCGGAACGCGGCGCTTTTCGCGCTCGAGACGCAGCCTCGCCAAGCCGCTTCCGCCGACGCCCGACACGTGGTAGGTGCCGCGCGCCAGAAGCCGCTACGGCAGGCGCATCGGAAACCTCGTGAACACGATTGCGTTAGCTCAGATCCTCGCCTCCGCGGACGTCACGGTCGACTTCGACCCGACGTTCCTCGTTCAGGTCGTCCTCTTCGCCGCCTTCTTCCTCGTGTTGAAGCCGCTGCTCTTCGATCCGCTGTTGCGGGTCTTCGAAGAGCGCGAGAAACGCACGGAAGGCGCCAAAAAAGAAGCCCGCGAGATGGACCTCGAAGCGGGTGACATCGGGGCCAAATACGAGGTCGAGCTCGAGCGCGTGCGCCGCATCGCGGGGGCCGAGCGCGAGAAGCTTCGTCAAGAAGTCAGCCGCCTCGAGTCCCAGATCATGACCGAGGCGCGGGCCGAAGCCGCCCAGATCCTCGAGACCGGCAAGGCGAAAATTGCAGAGGAGGTCGCGGTGCTGCGCGCGGACCTCGAGAAACAGGTGCCGGTGCTCGCCGCCGACATCGCTTCCCGCATGCTGGGTCGTGAGGTGAGCTCGTGAGAAGCTTTTTGAGCTCAAACTTTTTCGCGGCGCTGGCGCTCTCGTTCGCGTTCTTGACGACCGCCGCTGCGTCTGCGCAGCCCGCGCAACCGCCTCCTCCGCCTCAGCCGCGGCCCATTCAGCAGGGCCAGCCCCCGCGCCCGCCGCCCGGGGCCCAGCCTGGCGCCCAGCCCGGCCGCGCACAGCAAGCGCCCCTGCCTCCCTCGATGCTGCCCCCCGGGCATCCGTCGCTCGGTCAAGGGCAACCGGGTCAAGCGGGCCAGCCCCCCCGCGGTCCGACGATCCGCAAGCTGCCTGGGCCGCCGCCCGGGTTCGGCGGGCAAAGGCCTTTGCCGCAAAGCCCGCCCAAGGCCGCCCACGCGGCCGAAGAAGAGCACGCGGAGGCGCACGCCGAGCATTGTCCGGGACACGGCCCCTACGACGCGCCCGGCCCCGTCAACTGGTGGCACGGCATGCTCGGCGTCAACAACGACGCGGCCAAGTTCGAGACCGACGACCATGGTCACGAGCACCGCGTCGACTCCTTCGGCTCGCAGCTCTTGTGGCGCTACGAGAACAAAGAAGACGCCTGCGATCACAAGAACGAAGCCCCGCCGTTCTTCGCCAACGTCCTCAACCTCGCGGTGCTCGGCTTCGTGCTCGTGCGCTTCGGGCGCAAGCCGCTGCAAGACGCCCTCGTCAAGCGCAAGCAAGACATCATGCGCGAGATCGACACGGCCGCCACACTGCGCCGTGAATCGAAGGAGCGCCTCGCGGACTACCAAGCGAAGCTCGAGCGCATCGAAGAGACGCTCGCCGACATGCGCGAGGAGTACGCCGCGCAAGCCGAGGCCGAGAAGAAGCGCCTGCTCGCCGAGGCCGAAGAGCGGCGCGCACGCATGACGAAGGACGCCGAGTTCCGCGTCGAGCAAGAGCGCAAAGCCGCCCGCATCGAGGTGATGCGCGAGGCCGTCGATCAAGCGGTCGCCGGCGCCCACGCCATCCTCGCCAAGCAGGTCGCGAAGGCCGACAACGAGCGCTTCAACGACGAGTACCTCGTCACCGCGAGCAAGGCCTTCGGCCGCTCGACCAGCGCCAACGATGCCAGCACCGGAGGTGCAGCGTGAGCCAAGAAGCCGTAGGCCGACGTTACGCCCAGGCCATCTTCGACATCGGACGCGAAGCCAAGACGCTCGACGCGCTCTGCCCTGAGGTCAGCGCGTTCGCCACGACCTACACCGAAAGCGCCGAGCTCTCCGCCGTGCTCGACAACCCGCTCGTGCCCGAGCCGGCGCGCGAGACGATCCTCGTCGACGTCGCCAAGCGCCTCGGCGGCAGCGAGACCACCGTCTCGGCGCTGCGCGTCATCATGCGAAACCGCCGTCTTCGCGCGCTGCCCGACGTGGCGCGCCACCTGGCCAAGCTGGTCGACGACGCGCAATCGATGGAACGCGCGTTCGTAACGAGCGCGGCACCGCTCTCCGAGGCTTATGTCGCGAAGCTCAAGGCCGAGCTCGAAAAGGCGATGGGGCGCAAGGTGACCGTGACCCACACGGTGGATCCCTCGCTCATCGCGGGCGTCGTGACGCGCGTCGGCGACAAGGTCGTCGATGGCAGTTTGCGCGCTCGCCTGAAGAGCTTCCGCGACTCGATTGATCCCCAAGCGTCCCTCGCAGGGACCTGAGGGCTGAAGCAAAAAAGGCTTAGAAACAAGAGTTTGCCCCGCCTCGCCGCGGCCGGGCCCGAAGACAGGACAGAAGGACGTTCCGATGCAGCTCCGCGCCGAAGA
>CAYLJT010000918.1:0-3116 GCA_964383995.1 uncultured Polyangiaceae bacterium | reverse complement strand
GTATCGTGCACCGCGATCTGAAACCCTCGAACCTGTTCGTGACCAAGAGAGCGGATGGCTCGCCCCTGTTGAAGGTGCTCGATTTCGGCATCTCGAAGCTGATGGCGGACGCGACGCGCGAGCTTGGCGCGCTGCCCGGTGACGATGACGGCGTGAGCGACGCGAGCCTGACGTCGGCCAGCGATGTGCTTGGTTCGCCGCTCTACATGGCTCCCGAGCAGATTCGCACACCGAAGGCGGTTGACGGTCGCGCGGACATTTGGGCGCTCGGCGCGATTTTGCACAAGCTCATCACGGGCAAGGCCATCTTCGCGGCAGAAACACCGCCAGCGATCCTCGCCGCCGTGATCGCCGATGCGCCGCGGCGTTTGCGCGACGAAATTCCAACGGCGCCGCCCGAGCTCGAGGCGATCCTTTTGCGCTGCTTGGAGAAGGATCCCGCGCTTCGTTTTCCCACGGCCCTCGATTTGGCCGTCGCGCTCCTGCCCTTCTTGCCGGAGACCTCGCGCGCCTGGCGACGCACCAGCTCGAGCCACCCGAACGCAGCGAGCTTCCTCGCCACGGGCTCCCAGTTTCGCCCGGTGCTCGTCACCGGTTCCACGCCACCGCCCATGGCAACGACGTTCCAGCCGCCTCCCGCGCCCAACATCACGGGCTCGGGCTTCCCTGCCGCCGAGCCCGGAACGTTGCCACCGGCGCGGGCGTCGCGTGATCGCATCGTCGCGCTGATGGCCGTCGCGGCTGCGCTCACCATCGCGGGCGGCTCCGCTGCGCTCTTGCTCCATGCGCCATCCAAGGCGGAAAGCGCGCACGCGCGCCGTGGCATCGCGACGGGGGCGCTCATGGTTGCAGCTCAAATTGATCGCGCGGCGTTGTTTCCTCCGCCTGCGCCGCCGCCAAGCGCGCCTCCGGTCGCGTCCGAAGAGCCTCTTCCGCCAACGACCAAGGCGAAACCAGCCTCGACCAATTCGGGCAACCACCCGACGCGGCCCGAAGACACGCTGGACGACCGCCACTGACCCGTGCTCGGATGAACAGGCAATGCGCGGACGCAACCTGGGTGCGATCGCCGCGGTTCTGACCGCGGTGTCGATGCTGGCCCCCGCGCGCGTCGCTCTTGCCGATGGCACGACCGCCCAGGCCCGCGCGCTTGCGGAGACGCTCTTTCGCGAGGGGCGCAAGCTCATGAAAGAGAAGCGCTACGCCGAGGCGTGCGCGAAGCTCGACGAGAGCTATCGCCTCGATGAGGCGGCGGGCACCCTGCTGAATTTGGCCCTCTGCCACGAGGAAGAAGGCAAGACCGCCACCGCTTGGACCGAGCTCAAAGAGTCGCTTTACCTCGCGCAAAAGGCCAATCGCGCCGATCGCAAGAAGATCGCGAAGGAGCACCTCGACAAGCTCGAACCGCGGTTGTCGAGGCTCACGCTCACCCTCGCACCGCGCTTCGACGACGCCGAGGTCGAGATCCGTTTGGACGGCGTTTTGTTGGGGGAGGGGGCCCTCGGCAGCGCCCTGCCGGTCGACCCCGGTGAGCGCGTGATTCGGGTCGTCGCTCCCGGCAAGGTGCCCTGGGAAAAGACGGTGACCATCGGCGAAAACGCCGATCAGCAGACGATCGTGATTCCGATTTTGGAGGCCGTTCCGCCGCCCCCCGACGAGACTCCTCCGCCCCCACCACCTCCCGCTGACGAATGGCAAACGCCGGCGGCGCTCGTGGCCGGCGGGGTTGGCGTGGTCGCTCTCGGCGTGGGCACCTTCTTTGGCGTGCGTGCCCTGTCGCTGGGCTCCGAGAGCGCGGATCACTGCCCGAACAATGTGTGTGATGCGCAGGGCTACGAGGCCTACGATGATGGTCGCACGTCGGCGACCATCGCCAACATCGGCATCGGTGTGGGCGTGGTCGGCGTGGTCGCCGGGATCGTTCTTTTCGTGACCGCCGACGACACGCCCGCGCAGGCCGAGGGTCTGCGCGTCGATGTGACTGCGACACGCGCCTCGCTCTCGTTCGGAGGTGGCTTTTGAGCTCCAACGGTCTTCGGCTCGGTATTGCGCTGATATTGCCCTTTTGTGTGGCAATTTCTTGCGCCAATATCGCGGGCCTCGACGGCGATCGGACCCTCGGCAGCACCACGTCCAGCAGCGTGTCGAGCACGAGCAGCGCCGGGGGCGGGGGCGGCGGTCAGGGGGGCAGCGGCGGTGAAGGTGGGCAGGCTTGTGTCTCGGTCACCTACCCCGATCCACCCACCTCGGGGATGACCGGCGGCGAGATCGAGTTCACGGCCGCGCTTCGCAGCATCGACATCGGCGACGGCCCGAACAAGGCCGAGCTCGGGCTCGATCTCGACGGCCGTTGCACATGCTTGGGCGACGGTCCGAGCTGTCTCGAACCGGCGAACGCCCTCGACACCTGCGACGGCCCCGGCGGCCGAGACAACGCGACAGGAAAGCTCTTCAGCTTCTTCGCCGCGCTGATCGGTCAAGGCTTCGGCTCCGAGGAGTTCAGCCAAGACGCCGAAGTCGGCAATTTCAGCCTGCTTTTCCGCGTTCGCGGGTACAACGGCATGCCCGACGACGATCAGGTCGAGCTCGCCATGTTTCCATCGGTCGGCATCGATCCGGGGCCTCCGCTCTGGGATGGCAACGACCTCTGGCCCATCCCGGAGACCGCGGTTCTCCCCTTGGGAACCCTCGAAGAGCCCGCCTACGTCGATCTGAAGGCTTACGTCACGGGCAACGTCATCGTCGCATCGCTACCCGATGCGGGGATCGTCCTCGGGTCGGGCGCCAACGACATCACGCTCGACATCACCGCGGGCCTCATGGTCGGCACGATCGTTTCGGTCGGCTCTTCGTACGGCATCCGTGACGGTCTCTTGGCGGGGCGCTGGAAAACGCAGGACGTGTTCAACACGATCAGCAAGTTTCGCGATGGCTCGGACAAGCCCATATGCTCCGGCCAGCTCCTCTACGACTCGCTCAAGGCCCAGATATGCGGCAACGCCGACATCTATTCGGGGCTCGGAAAACCGACCGATCCGTGCGACGCGCTGTCGATCGCCTTGGGGTTCACTGCCGACCCGGGCAAGCTTGGCCCGCTCGTTACCGGTGATCCGCTC
>CAYLJT010000917.1:0-3117 GCA_964383995.1 uncultured Polyangiaceae bacterium | reverse complement strand
GGTCTTGCCGACGCCGCTAGGCCCTAGAAAAAGGAAGCTGCCAATCGGCTTGCCGGGGTCTTTGAGCCCGACGCGGCCCCGGCGAACGGCCTTGGCGAGGGCCCTCACCGCGTCGTCCTGCCCGACGACGCGCTTCGTCAGGCGGTCTTCCATCTTGAGCAGCTTCTCGGCCTCGCCTTCGAGCATCTTGGCCACGGGGATGCCTGTCCACGCGCCGAGCGTGCGCGCCACGTCCTCCGCGTTGAGCGCGTTGGTCGCCCCCGTGAGCCCCTCGCGCTGGGCCGCTTCTTCGGCGGCCGCGAGCCGCCGTTTGATCTCGGGCAGGGTCACGTGCTCCAGCTCGCCGAGCCGCGCGAAGTTCTTCGTGTTGCGCGCCTCTTCCAGGCCCGTCGTCGCGGCCAAAAGCTCCTTGCGGATGGCCTGCACGGCGGCCACCACGCCGCGCCGCGAGGCGAGCTTCGTCTTGAGGTCCGAGACCTTGGGATCGAGCTCGGCGAGCTCCTTTTCGAGCTTGGTCCGTGTGAGCACGCTGGCCCGATCTTCGTCGTCGGCGAGGGCCGCGATCTGCGCGCGCAGCGCGTCGACACGCCTCGTCATGTGGTCGACCTCGGCGGGCACGCCATCGACCTCGACACGCTTTTGCGCGGCTGTCTCGTCGAGCAAATCCACCGCCGTGTCGGGCAACGCGCGATCGGACAGATAACGCTTCGCGAGCGTCACCGCGCTGGTGATGGCCGTCTCGCTGATGCGCACGTGGTGATGCGCTTCGTATTTCGTAGCGATGCCGCGCAAAATCTCGATGGCCTCATCGATGGTCGGAGGGTCGATGTCGATGGGCGTGAGACGCCGCAAAATAGAGCTGTCGCGGTCGGCGATCTTGCGCGCGCCCTCCGCGGTGGTCGTCGCGATCACGCGGATTTCCCCGCGGGAAAGTAGGGGTTTCAGCAAGTCGCCGACGCCCGAGCCCTGCACGCCTTGCCCAAACAAGGTGTCGAAGTCCTCGACCACCAAGATGGTCTCGTTCTGCTCGTCGGCGCGCAGCTCATCGATGACGACCTTGAGGCGCTGCTCGATTTCGCCGCGCAATTTGGCCCCTGCGACGAGCGCCCCGGTGTCGAGCTCGTACACGCGCGCGCCCGCGAGGTTCGTGGGCGCATCGCCCTTCGCGATGCGATCGGCGAGGGCGCGGATGATGGCCGTCTTGCCGACCCCCGGATCGCCCACCAAAAGCGGGTGATTTTTGAATCTTCGCTCCAAAATCTGGAGCAGCCGCCGCACCTCGACGTCGCGGCCGATCACGGGATCGAACATGCCCGCGCGCGCTTCGGCCACAAGGTCGCGCGTGAACGCGTTCGAAGAGGTCGCCCCGCCAGCGGCCGTCGCGGGCGCGTTTTTTCGGGCTTCAGCGATGGCCCCGATGTGATCGCGGAAGGCGCCGGGCCCGATGTTGAGGCTGGCCAAGATGTCCCCCGCTTCGCCGCGGATCTCTTGCGCGAGGGCGTGGAGCAGGTGCTCGACGCCCACGGTCTCCACCTTCTCGCGGCTCGCTTCACGCTCGGCGCGGCTCAGCAAGTCGACGAGGCGCGGGCTGACGTAGGCCACGCCCGTCGTGCGCTTTTGCATGCGCTTCATGGCCCCTTCGCACAGTTGGAGCACCTCGTTCGGGTCGGCGCCGACCCTGCGAAACACCTCGGCAACGCCGCGATCGCGCTCGATCGAGCGCGACAAGAGGTGCACCGGCAACACCTCCACGTGTTGCTTTTCGTCGGCGAGCTGTTGGGCCCCGGCCACAAGCTGCTTGGCCTCCGGGGCGTAGCGATCGAGGTGAATTGTGCGGTCGTTCTCAGCCATGGGCCGGCGAGCCTAGCGCGTCGGGCGGCCCTTGCGCGAGACCCCGCGCGTGTGCCAAGCCATAGAAGGTCATGCAGAGCGCCTCGGTCACCATCTACACCACCGGCTATTGTCCCTATTGCTACCGCGCGAAGTCGCTCCTGAAGAAGAAGGGCGTCGCCTTCGAGGAGATCGACGCCGACGATCGACCCGACCTGCGCACCTGGCTGCGCAAGGCGTCGGGCCAGACCACGGTGCCGCAGGTCTTCGTCAATGGGCGCGCCCTCGGCGGGTTCACCGACATCGCCGCCCTGGACAGCCGGGGTGAGCTCGACCGCCTCTTGGCCGAACCCCCGAGCGGTGCCATCGACCTGCGTCGCTAGCGCAAAAAGCCGCGGATTTCGCGGATTCGAAAAATCGTCCGTCTCCATGAAAAATTTGTGGTGGGAAAAGACGGAGTCGCCACGTACATGTTCGTGACCCGCTGAGCCCCCCGCGCTGACGCGCTGAGGGAGACGTCGCCGTGTCCTGTGGAGCCCCACAGGCACGCTCGATCGTAGACCACTCATATTCGAGGGACCCAACTGCCGTCCATGGTCACACTGCCATGTTGCGGCCGCCGCACCCGTGCGCCTTTCGCCCGCGCACGACCAGGAGACGCCGTGAAGAAGAGCCTCAACCAAATCAAACGTTCATTGTCGCGACGAAGCCCCTCTCTCTGCCTTCGAGCCGGAACTTTCATCGCATGGCCCCTCGTCGCGGGCGCCGTCAGTGGCTGTTTGAATCGCCCCGTCGAGCCCGTCGAACCGCGCACGACATCGACGGTCGTCGAGCGTTTGGCGCAGAGCTCGATCGAGCGCGTCGACATTCTCCTTGTCATCGACAACTCCGGTTCGATGCGGGACAAACAGACGATCTTGGCCCGCGCTGTCCCGGACCTCGTCGAGGGCCTCGTCAACCCCGCTTGCCTCGATGAAAGCGGCCAAAAGGTCGCGCAACCAGCGTCGCCCTTGGACGACTGTCCGCTCGGCAGCGAGCGCGAAGTGGATCCCATCTACGATGTTCACGTCGGCGTCGTCAGCACAAGTTTGGGTGGCCACGGCGTGCTCGGCGTCTGCGACGACAATGAGCAAACGCACAAGGACGACGGCGGTCACCTCATCTCGCGGATCGATCAGGCGGGCGGCGAGAATGTACCGACCTACAAAGATCACGGCTTTTTGGCCTGGGATCCAGCCCTTTCAAGGTGACCTGCGCTGCTTCGAAGCTGCAAGAACGCGAGCGGTG
>CAYLJT010000916.1:0-3127 GCA_964383995.1 uncultured Polyangiaceae bacterium | reverse complement strand
GCTGGTCGGCGCCGGCGCGGGGGCGGCGACTTCTGGGGCGCTCGGCGCCGCGGGGGGCGTCGAAGCCGCACAACCAAGAAACAGGATCGAAGCGACGAGAGCGAGGGGGCGATTCAACATGGGTCCAAGTTCTCCTGAATGCGACGGGGAGGTCGGCTGCCGGGCCGCGAAAGGGGCTCGTTCGGCAACCTCGGCGCCGAATCTATCCAGACGCCGGTTGTAATGCTCGCCGTATTGTGACAATAAATATGGCAAAACAGACATGCGTCGCTCCCTGCCCCAGCCCCGCTCCTTCGACCCCGACGCGGCGGTCTCCAACGTCTTCGTGCTGGACGCGCTCCACCGCGCCAGCAAGGGCTCGTTCCACAGCCACAGGCGGGCGCAGCTCGTCCACGCGGCGGAGGGCGTGTTGGTGATCACGACCGCGATGGGGAGGTGGGTCGCGCCGCCGCAGAGGGCGGTTTGGGTGCCGCCCGGCGTCCCCCACGCGGTAAGCTCGCGGCGTCCCTTTCGCCTGCTGACCCTGTACGCCGACCCGGGGCTCTTGCCTTTTCCAGAGCAGTGCCGGGTGGTCCAGGTCGACCGCTTGGTCGAAGAGCTGTTGCGAGCGGCCGCGCTGTTCGGCCCGCACTACGCGCGCGGAGGGCCCGAAGAGCGGCTCTTGCAGGTCATTTTGGATCGCCTTCCGGGCCTCGACGTCCACGCCTCGTTCCACCTCCCGGGGCCTACGAGTCGCGAACTTCAGGTGATCACCCAGGGCCTCTTGGAAAATCCAGGCGATCGCCGCACGCTGGGTGATTGGGCGGCTCAGGTCGCGTTGACCGAGCGCACCGCGGCCCGTCGCTTCGTCGCGGAGACGGGCATGACGTTCGGCCGTTGGCGGCAGCAGGCGCGTTTGCTGGCGGCGGTCGAGCAGCTCGGCGCGGGAGAGAGCGTCACCGCGGTGGCCTTTCAGGTGGGGTACGAAGATGTCTCCTCGTTCATCGCGGCCTTCAAAGCGGCGCTCGGGCAAACCCCCGCGCGCTACTTCGGCTAGACACGCCGTGGGTAGATCCAGCCCTGGAGCCTTACTTACCTCGCAGCCAACGCAAGAGCACGCCTAGGCTCGGGGGCTTGCCGTAGAAGAGCACGCCTACCTCGAAGACCCTCCCCGCGCCGCGCACGAACAAGAGCGCCCATCCGATGGCCACCGCGATGGCGAGGGCGAGGGCCGCCGTGCTCGGCGGCTCGGCGCTGGCGTTGCGCAGGACGGTCACGAAGGGGCCCACGAGGGGCGCGTACGAGAGGCCGACCGCGAAGCCCGCGTCGGGGGAACGGGAGATCGGCATCCACAAGAGGAGCGGCAAGGTGACCACGAACATCACGGGCGCGAGCAGCGATTGGGCGCTCCGCATGTCCTCCACCACGCTGCCGATGGCGGCCATGACCGAGCCGATGCTCACCATGGCGCACAAAAAGAACACGAACAAGAGGGCGATGGTCGGTGGGGAGAACAAATGTCCGAGACCAAAGTGGACGAGGGTCGAGGCGCCGATGACCGAGTAGACGGCCAGGACGAACAGGCCGACCAGCGTCTGACCGAGGATCTTGCCCGCCAAGATTTCGGTCGGATCGAGGGCCGATAGAAGGACCTCCATCACGCGGCTCGATTTCTCCTCCACAAGGGTCGTCAAGAGCAACTGACCGGCCGTAAACGAGGCGATCCACACGAGAAACATGAAGGCCCCCGGCAGCAGCAAGGCCGCGACCTCGTCTGCCTCTTCGGGACCTTCCTTGCGCACGGTGCGCACGTGCGCTTCGGGCTTTTCCATGAGCGCGCGGAGCTTGCCGACGTCGTGTCCGTGGGCCGCCAAACGTGCGTCAACGATGGCATCTGCGATGCGCCGCGAGAGCTCGGCGCGTAGCAAGAGGTCGACGCGCGGGGACAGCCAAAGCTCGTAGGTAGACGCGCCTTCGAGCCCCTCCACCGGAACGTCGAGGAGCGCCAAGGCGCTTGGGTCTCGCCGTATCCGTTCGACCTCGGCGGCCATGTCGACGGCCGCGTCCAGGCGCCTTACCTCGAAGGTCGCGCTCGCACCTGCGCCCATCCCTGCGCCAGGCACGCTCAACCCCTGCGCGAGGCGCGCTTCGAGCAACGGAGTCACCTGCCCTGTGCGATCGAGGATGGCCAGGGATCCACGCGTCGGCTCGGGGGCCAAGAGCAGCGGAATCAGCGCTGAAATCAGCAAAATAACGAGGGGCATGGCCAACGCCCCGATGAGAAAGCCCTTCGTAAAAATGGTCGCCAGAAGCTCTCGCTTGGCGACCACCAGGACGTGTCGCGGTCTCATGGATCCCCCGCGGAGCCCGACGCGCCCACCAGCGCGACGAAGGTCTCTTCCAGGGTCGGCCGCACCATCGCGATGCTTCGCACGGGCACCCGCGCTGCAATGGCCGCCAGCACCTCCGACGCCTCGACCCCTTCGCGCAGCGCGACCCGCATGGAGGGCGCCTTGCCGGTTACACTCTCCACCCCCGGTAGGGCCGCGATCGTACCGTCGTCGAACTGACCATCCAGCCGCTCGACGGCAAGCATCCGGTCCGGACCATCGCTGCCCCGGAGGTCGCGATCGAGCACCTTCTTGCCGCCGTAAATCATCACCGCGCGATCGCACAGCGCCTCGGCCTGCGGCATCAAGTGCGTGGAGACCAGCACCGCCCGGCCCCGTTCGCGCAGCCCGCGCACCACCTCGCCGAGGCCCCGCGAGGCCACTGGATCGAGGCCGCTCCACGGCTCGTCCAGAATGACGACCGCCGGATCGTGGGCCAATGCAGCGGCGATTTGCACCTTCTGCTGCATGCCCTTCGACATCTCTTCGAGGCGTTTGTCGAGCACGTCGGGGAGATCGAGGAGGCTAAGGATCGACCGCGCGTGGGCCAACGCCGGCTCCTCGGCGACGCCTCGCAACGACGCCAAATACGCGATGAGCGCGCGTCCGCGCATGCGTCGGTAAACGCCCCGTTCTTCGGGCAAATAGCCGACCTCTGCGCGCGCTCCACCAACCGGCCTACCCAGCACCCGGACCTGCCCTTGATCGGGCCGCAAGATGCCCAAGAGCAGGCGTATCGTCGTGGTCTTGCCTGCGCC
>CAYLJT010000915.1:0-3132 GCA_964383995.1 uncultured Polyangiaceae bacterium | reverse complement strand
TGGTGGGGATCACGCGATCGATGGGCTCGACCTCGATGCGCACCAAGTACAGGACCCGCGGGTCCACGGCGCGGGCCACCGCGCGGCGCACGAGCACGTTGTCGAACGGCGCCAGCTCGGTGTTCAAGAACAGCGCGTTCGTAGCCTTTTTTGTCACCCACGCGCCGAGCCCATGCCAGGCGGGCGCGGAGGAGTAGGCCGCCACATCGGCCGAGCTCATGTCACGCCAGAGGTCGATGGAGCCGTCCTCGAAGCGGTAGCGCTGGGTGGTGGTGCGCACGCCCGAGAGCCACTCGATGCCGTCGAGGTAGGGCTTTCCGGGCTCGAAATAGCCTTCGTGACGACGGAGCGACACGCCGTGGTCGGGGTCCCACGCCGTCACGCGGAACGGCCCCGCACCGCAGGGCAGCGTTTGTTCGCTCGTCTCGTAGGTGGACCCCAACGAGGGGCACACGGGGGCCGCGAACGCCATGGTGAGCAGGGGCAGAAACGTCGCGTCAGGGGCCGTCAGATCGAAGACGACGACGTCCTCCGCAGGGGTCCGAATCCCGGCCAGTGTCGGGCTCTTTCCGGCATGAAAGTCCTCGAAACCAACGATCGACGCGTAGAGGCTGGCGGCGGGGCTCGGCGTCTTGGGGTGCAACGTGCGCTCGATGGAGCGCTTGATGTCGGCCGAGGTGAGCGTCGCACCGTCGTGAAAAAGCACGCCACGGCGCAACGTGAAGCGCACCGAGAGACCGTCCTCGGACTCTTCGTACGAGGAGGCCAGGTCGAGGGCCATGTGGCCCGCTTCGTCCCAGGTCAAAAGGCGCGCGAATACCAGCTCCTCGATGGCGGTGGCGGCCTCGTCGTACGCCACCGCGGGATCGAGCATGCGCAGCGAAACGTAGGTCGCGAGGCGCAACGTGCCGCCGCGCGTCGCTGTCTCGGACGGTGCTTGCGAAACGATCGGCCCCTTCAGGTCGGGAGGACGTACGAGCAGCACGCCGACGAACGCGAGGCCGATCAGCAAGAGGTCGAAGGGCACGCGACCTCGCCTCGAAACCAAGTCTTTCGTCGAGGGATCGAGGGCGTCGCCGAGGCCCTCGCCGAGGCGCGAGAAGCCGATGACGCTGAGCAAAATGGCGAAGCCTGGAGCGGCCACGAGGCCGAGGCGCACGCCAAGGTAAGGCTCGGCCTCGTGCAGCATGCGACCCCAGGTGGGCTCGGGCGGCGTCGAGCCCATGGCCAAGTAGCTCAGCACCGCCTCCGCCAAAATCATGTGCCCGACGGCGCTCGTCGCGAGCACGAGCAGAGGCGTCGCGAGGTTCGGAAAGAGGTGTCGAACGACGATGCGCAAGGGGGACGCGCCCAAGGTCTTTGCTGCTGCAACGAAATCGCGCTCGCGCAGCTCGAGCGTCTTCGAGCGCACGAGGCGCGCGCTTCCGGTCCAGCTCGTGAGGCCCAAGATGAGCAACACCGTCATCGCGTCGGCGCGACCGATGGCGAGGCCCAGGGCGGTGACGAAGAGCAGAAATGGCAGCGCGAGCAACACGTCGACGAAGCGCATCAACGCGACGTCGATGAAGCGAAAGCGGCCCCCCGCGCTGAGCCCAGCGGCGAGGCCCACGCAGGCACCGAGAGCGCTCGACATGGCCGTCGCCGCGAGGGCGACCGCGAGCGAACGTCGTCCACCCGCGAGCAAGCGCGCGAGCACGTCGCGAAAGAGCGCATCGGTGCCGAGCCAGTGTTCGAAAGAAGGTCCGGGCGGCGCGCCGTACGCGTCGCGCGAAAGCGTAAAGTCGCTGACGAGCGGATCGTGGGCTGTGAAGAACGGTCCTACGGTGACCGAGACAAGCAGGAGCAAAACGATCGACGCGCCGAGCGCCATGCGCGGGCTCTTGAGGGCGCGACGGAGCTCTTGCGCGCGCGTCATTCGCTCACCCCCAGCCCGATTTCGCGGCCGCGCCCGCGCCGCGCTGGCCTCGTTCGACAAGGGCGAGGACCTGGACGAGTCCGCACTAGCGTTTCTCGTCGATGAAGCGGAGGAGCAGCGCGGCGACCACGTCAGGTCGCTCTTCGTGGGGCGAGTGGCCCGCGTCGAGCACCGTGAGCCGCGCGCCTTTCAGCTCGCGCACGATGCGTTGACCGTGCGTCGCGGGCACCACCGGATCGTCGCGTCCCCACACCACGAGCGCGCGCTTGTGGATGCGCGACAGGCGCGCGCCCACTTGGCGCAGATCGGCCGTGGCTACCAAGCTCGCGATGCCGCTCTCGCGACCTTCGACGCCGCGCAATGCGCGCAGCCAAGTGTCGACGCGCGCTCGGGCCGACGGCGTTTGATGCGCGTGCGCGTGGGCGAGGCGTCCGCGCAGCGTCTTGGCGCCGAGGATCGGCTTGACCGCGAGGGGACCGAGCACCGGCAAATACATCGCGCGCTCCGCGAGCTTGATGACGCGCGGGTAGGTGAGGGGCGCGATCAACACCAGGCTGGCGACGAGCTCGGGGTGCTCGGAGGCGAGCGTCACCGCGATGGATCCACCGAGGCCGTGCCCGATGACGACCGCGGGCCCCGCGCGAAAGGCGGCGGTCACGTCGGCGACGTCCTCGGCGAGGGCCTCGACCGTGTACGGGTAGGCCGACGGGTTGGGCTTCTCCGAGTCGCCAAAACCAGGCAAATCAGGGGCGATCACGAAGTGGTGCCGGGCGAGGGCGGGCACCACGTCGTCCCACGACGTGTGGCTCGTGAGGAGGTCGTGCAAGAGCACCAGGGGCGGATCGCCCCGTCGGCCCGCCGTGAGCACGCGAATGCGAAAACGCCGCCCCGCGACGTCGTGGGTTTCGCTCGCCTCGAAGGTGCGCCCCCGTTGGCTTGCGGCGCTCGCGCTCATCGTCACGCTCTTCTTACGGGCACGGGACGCGCGCAAGGCTCCTCGCGCGGCGCCCAGAATTGGACCTCGGATCCGATGTAGGCCATAGTAAGTCAGCTCGAAAGACGGAAGCCTCCGCGCCTCTTTCCACCCAGAGAGCCTTCGATAACGTCTTCCATAGCGCGACCGAGAACGCAAAAAGTAGGACATTAAATGTCCTAGGGTCGCGCGAAACAGCGATCGACAAGGCCCTATCGATCACTGCGAATTAAACTTCGCGACG
>CAYLJT010000914.1:0-3136 GCA_964383995.1 uncultured Polyangiaceae bacterium | reverse complement strand
GGCGAAGGCTTCCAGATGCAGGTGTCACCGCAAATCGCCGCGAGCGCCGCGTTCCACGACCACACGGCCATCGGGAAATTGAAGGCGGTGATGATCGAGACCGGGCCGAGCGGGTGCCATTGTTCGAACATGCGATGACCGGGCCGCTCCGAGGCGATCGTCAAGCCGTAGAGCTGCCGCGACAGGCCCACGGCGAAATCGCAGATGTCGATCATCTCTTGGACCTCGCCCAGGCCTTCGGAGCGGATCTTCCCGACTTCGTAGGAGATGAGCTCACCGAGCTCGGCCTTCTTCGCGCGGAGCTTTTCGCCGAGCTTGCGGACGAGCTCGCCGCGGCGCGGGGCGGGCCGCATACGCCACTCCAAGAAGCGCTGTTCCGCGGCCGCGAGGACGGCTTCGTACTCCGCCCGTTCGGCCAAGTTGAAGGCGGCCAAGGGCTCGCCCGTCGTGGGGTTGTCGGAGGTCGTCCGCGGGCCCTTCGTGGGCAACCACGTGCCGGTGGACGCTCCGGCGTTTTCCGCCCCGATGCCGAGCTTCGTCAAAAGCGATTGAATGTCGTTGGGGCTTGTCATCTGCGCATCCTCGTGCCTCGGGTCACCCGCCGCGGGCGGCAGGGCCCGAACGGGCGCGGAGCATAATACGAGCGCGCCTTCGGGCGCCCCGGGTTTCGCCCTTTGCGCCCGGTTTTTCAAGCATTTTCGAAGACCCTCGGGGGACTCGCCTCGGACGCTGAAAATGCGCGATTATCCGCGCGGCCGCTCCGCACAGGATTCCACGTGAAAATCCAAACCGCCCTTTTTGCGCTTACCCTGCCATTGCCCCTCTCGCTGCTTGCTTGTGCGACAGAGCACGTGCAGGTCGCCGCGCCAACCAAGGCCCCAACGCCGGTCGTCGAAGGCCCCTTCCAAGCCCTCGGCGCCGACGCGAGCCCCATCACGTTCGAGCGCATGGCGCGTTATCCCGAGCCCGGTTGGCAAGTGCCACGCTCGTTTTCCTGGAGCCACGACAAGAGTGCCGTCCTGTTCTTGATGGGCAAAGAGAACAGCGACGTGCTCGCGCTCCACCGGGTCGATCTCGCGACGGGAGAGGACCGCGTGCTTTTGACGGGCGAGTCTCTTTCAGCCTCGACGGCGCCTACCTCGCGCGAAGAAGAGCTGCGCCGTGAGCGCCAGAGGCAAAGGGCCAAGGGCATCACGTCCTACGCCAAAGCGGGGGACAACGACGCGCTCTTGGTGCCCTTCGCGGGCGACCTGTTCTTGTCGAAAGACGGCACCGTGACGCGCTTGACCGAGACAAAAGAGCCCGAGATCGATCCAAAGATTTGCGACGACGGCTCGCTCGTGACGTTCGTGCGCGGCGATGGTCTTTACGCGCTCGACGTCGCCACCAAGAAAGAGACGCGGCTCGCGCAGGCGCCCGCGGAGGGCACGAGTGTCGGCCTTTCGGACTTCAATGCGCAGGAGGAGCTCGACGAGACGAGCGGCCAATTCTTGTCGCCCGACTGCCAACGCGTCGCCTACATCGAAGTCGACGAGCGCGGCGTGACTCCTTATCCCGTGCTGGGCTTTCGCGATGGAAAGCCCGATCTCATGATGCAACGTTACCCCTTTGCATCAGGCGAAAACCCGTTGACGCGCGTCGGCATCGTCGACATCAAAACCCGGAAGACCACGTGGCTGTCGCTCGCGGGGGCGAGCGGTTCGACGCCGCAAAACGCGCTCTACTTTGCGCGCTTCTCGTTTTCGAGCGACGGCCGTTGGCTCAACTTCGTGAGCCTCTCGCGGGACCAAAAAGTCGCACAGCTGTGGCAGGCCGACACGCAGACGGGCAAAGCCAGCTCGCTCGCCAAACGTGAGTCGAAGGCGTGGGTCGAGCTCGGTGAAATGAAGTCCTTCGAAGGTCGCGACGCGCTCTGGCTGGCTGAGCGCGACGGCCATCAACACATCGACCTCGTGTCGGGCACGACCGCGATGAGCGTACCTGTCACCGAGGGTCCTTGGGACGTCGAGCACCTCGTGAAGGTGGACGTGAAGAACCGTCGAGCGTTCTTCACCGCGACCAAAGACGGTCCCCTCGATCGGCACCTCTACAGTGTCGCAATCAGCGGCGAAAAGGCCATCAAACGCCTTACGCACGACGCTGGCATACACCAAGTGAACATCGACCCACAGAGCGACCGTTTCGTCGATTTGAGCTCCGCCATCGATCGAGCGCCCGAGGTCGTCGTGCGCGACAGCGATGGACAGAAGGTCAGACAATTGCCCACGGTCCGTGACGCCGATCTCGACGCGCTCGCCCTCAGGGCGCCCGAGCGCGTCGAGCTGAAGGCCTCTTCGGGGGAGACTTTGTACGCGTTTTATCTGCCCCCCAAGCAGGCCAAGCCCGGCGAAAAACACCCCGCCATCGTGATGGTCTATGGCGGCCCCGGCGTGCAAACGGCTCAGAATCGCTTCCAGGCGCGCCTCTTGTGGCAACACCTCTCCGATCGCGGATTCGGCGTCTTTCAGCTCGACAACCGCGGATCGTCGGGGCGCGGTCAGACCTTCGCCACCGCCGTCTATGGGCGCCTCGGCGACGTCGAGCTCGAAGATCAGCTCGTCGGCAGAGAGTGGCTCGCGGGCCGCCCCGAAATCGACCGAGAGCGCATCGGTATCTACGGACACAGCTACGGTGGCTTCATGGTGGCAAAAGCGATGTTGGCCGCGCCCGGGCGCTTTCGCGCGGGGGTCTCGGCGTCTCCCGTCACCGACTGGGCCGGTTACGACGCGGGCTACACCGATCGTTACATGGGCCTTTTGCCCGCGGCGGCTGCGAGCTTCGAGGCCACCGCGTTGCCCAAGCTCGCTGGCAACCTAACGGGGAAGCTGTTTTTGATTCACGCACTGATGGATGAAAACGTGCACTTCGATCACACGGCGAACCTGATCGACGCCCTCGTGAAACAGAACCGTGACTTCGACTCGCTAGTGCTCCCGGGCGAGCGCCACGGCTACAGAGACCCTGTGGTGCGCGCCTACGTGTATCGCCGCGTGGCCGATTTCTTCGCCGAAAACCTGTAACAAAACGAAAGTGTCCGCTTTTTCCGCGCTTGCGAAACGAAAAAACGTGGACTAGCTTCGAGCTACTTCCGGGGAGT
>CAYLJT010000913.1:0-3140 GCA_964383995.1 uncultured Polyangiaceae bacterium | reverse complement strand
GCTTTGAGCGGAGAGACGTAGAGCACGCGGCAACGCGATGCGTTGTCGGGCTCGGGGCTGTGCACGAGGCGATCGAGGGCGGCGAGGAACGCGGCCAGCGTCTTGCCCGAGCCGGTCGGCGCGAGCAAAAGAGTCGATTCGCCCTTGGCGATTGGCGGCCAGCCCTTTTCTTGTGCGGTGGTGGGAGCACCGAGCGAGGCTTCAAACCAAGCCTTTACGGCCGGTTGAAAGAGACCGAGGGCGCTCACGATCGGACGCGTCGGGGCAAGAGCACCTCCCGATCACCGAGCCGCAAGCGCGGTGGCTCGCCCGACACGAGCAGCGGTGCGAGCTGCGTCTGCGCGTGGCGCGAGAGCTTCGCTTCGAAGGCGCCACCGCGCACGCGCGCCACCACGACGCCGTCGTCGTCGAGCGAAAGGCTGTCCAAATCGAGGGGCTCTTCGCTGCCGTCAAAGAGCACGAGCGTAGCCGAGGTGGCCGCCTCGTCGACGCGCAAGGCATCGACGAAAAACGGCGTGTCTTGCGCCGTGAAGTAGCACCAGTCGTAGCCGTTCGAGAGGATGAGGCGGCCGTCGTCGGGGTGGCGCCGGATCCAGCTCGCGAGGGCGACGGCGAGCGAGCGACGCTCCACGGGCGCACCGTCGTGAAAGAACACGCCGCGCTCATCGAGCACGATGCTGCTCTCGCGCGAAGTGCCGGGCGGCGGCGCAAACCGAAAGAAGTCGGGGTGCTCGCCCGGCTTCATCGCTCAGCCAAAGCGACGCGCGTGGTAGCGCCAGGCGTCCGAGACAATGGTCTCGATGTCGGTGCGAAGAGGCTTCCAACCAAGCTTATTTTGCAGCTTGGAGCTGTCCGCGACGAGCACGTCTGGATCCCCCGCGCGGCGCGGTCCTATCTCCACCTTGAGCGTGCGACCGGTGGCCCGCTCCACCGCGTCGGCGACCTCTTTCACCGAGAAGCCGCGCCCGAGGCCCACGTTGAAGATGTCCGAGTCACCGCCTTTTTGCAGATGATCGAGGGCCAGAAGGTGGGCGGACGCGAGGTCCGAGACATGGATGTAGTCGCGCACGCAGGTGCCGTCGGGGGTCCCGTAGTCGGTGCCAAAAATGCTTAATTTGTCGCGTTTTCCGACGAGCACATGGAGCGCGTTCGGGATCAAGTGTGTCTCCGGATCGTGATCCTCGCCAATTTTTCCGGATGGATCGGCCCCGGCCGCGTTGAAGTAGCGAAGCGCCACGAAGCGGATGCCGTAGGCGCGGGCGTAGTCCTCGAGCATCATCTCGATGATGTACTTCGTGCGCCCGTAGGGGTTGATCGGCGCGCGCAAAGAGCTCTCCACGATCGGGACCTCCTTCGGCATGCCGTACACCGCCGCGCTCGACGAAAAGATGATGGGCTTTACGTCGTGCTTGCGCATCGCGCCCAGCAGCGAGAGCGCCCCGATCAGGTTGTCTTCGTAGTAGTGCGCGGGGTCTTGCACGGACTCGCCCACGTAGGTGTACGACGCGAAGTGCATCACGGCGCGAATCGGAAAACGCGCAAAAATCCCTTCCAAAAGCGCGGTATCCGCGAGCTCGCCCTTCACCAGCTCGCTACCGGAAGGGACGTTTTCTTCGTGGCCGTAGACGAGGTTGTCGAGCACCACGGTCCGGTATCCCGCCGCGACGAGCGCGTGGTTGGTGTGTGAGCCGACGTATCCGGCACCCCCGGTGACGAGCACAAAACCCTTGTCTTCCATGCATTTCTCCTACGTTCGACCGCTGCCGCGACCCCCGAAGGTACGACGCCCAGGCGGGACGATTTCGATCACCCCCGCCTGCATCAGCTCGAAGAGCAAGCGGAGCGCGTCGAGCTCCGACATGCCCGACATGTCCAGGATGTCGTCGATGCTGCTCATACCGTCCACGCGCGACAGCAAAAACCCCGCGCGATGATCGAGGTCGAGCCAGCGAATTTCGCCCGGCGGGGTCACGACGCGGGGAATGGAAGAACCGTCGCCCATGCGCATGAGATAGCTCGTGCGAAGCTCGGCGCGGCACGCCTCGACGCAGCGTTGGGCCCCCAAATGACCGGGCATTTCGTCGAGGACGCCCTCCGCCAGCATGAGGGCCGGACCGTACTCGCCAAGGGCCAAGCGCTCTTCGGCTTGGCGCAGACGGCCCTCGGGACCCACGGGCGGAGGCACCACCGATTCGATGCCGCGGCGCGTGCTCGGACCGCTCGAGCTCGTGGGCGTGGACCGCAGTTGCCCGCTGCTACGGGGTCGCTCGCCGTAGCGAGGCTCGTCCTCGAGGCCGGGAAACGGGCGCGTGTGGGGGGCAGGTTCGATGTCGCCGTCGTAGTCGAAGGAGGGCGCGGGGGGCGGCGTGGCGGTGACGCCCATCGCGTGCGCGACGTATTCGGGCCCCGGCATGGGCGGCGGCTTGGTCGGTCTGTCGCCGGGCGTCTCGGGCTCCCCGTCGCTCGTCGCGTGACCCTCGAAATCGAGGGCGTCCTCGCGATCCAAGCGCCATCGATGCTCGGCGTCCTCGTCCACCTCCATCGCGAGCTCGCGCTGCGAAAGACGCGCCGATTCGCGCACGAGCGCGGCCGCGTCGAACGCCTGCGTCTCGTCTTCGCTGGTGGTCGGCCACCCAGCGTCGAGCGTCTTGCTCGAGGGGACCTCGGGGTCTTGGGGCACTTCGTATCTCCGGTCGCCGCCTAATGAGGCCGCGACACGACACCTTTGAACATGCGGTGCGTGCGAGAGAGACTTTCAATTTGCTCCTTCACCGCGCTCGCGTCCTTCTTCGCGATAAATTGACGAGTTTTTTCGACGATGCCACGGGCCTTGCCGAGCGCATCGCGACCGAAGTCGCTCGACGCGACGATCTGCTCGACCTGCGGAAACATGCGCTCGATTTCGACCACGAGCTTCTCGGCCTCCTGGCGCACGCCCTCGAACTCGTCGCTCGTGCGCCGCTCGAGCATGTAGTCCTTGGCCTCTTCCATCATCTCGCCAACCTCTTCCTTGGTCAGGCCGCTGCACGCGGTGACCTGAATCGATTGGTGCTGGCCGGTTTCGAGGTCTTTCGCGCTGACGGACACGATGCCGTCACTGTTGATCTCGAAGTTGACCTCGATCTCGACCTGGCCCTTCG
>CAYLJT010000912.1:0-3144 GCA_964383995.1 uncultured Polyangiaceae bacterium | reverse complement strand
CGACGAGCACCCCTCGACGCGCGCGGCGAGCCGAGCTTCGAGCCGTGCGCTGGCCCGCGCGAGCCGCTCGCCGAGCCGGTCCCCGGCTTTGCCGAACACCTCGGACAACGCGCGTGCGAGATCAGCCCGAGGAAGGGGTGCGCTGAGCATGGGCTCGGCGGCGTCGACACCTCCATCGAGGAGAAACGGCTTGGTGGCGGATGGCAAGACGAGGTCGGGACGGGCCGCACCCACCGGCAAGGCCGCTCCGATGGCTGCCAGTGCGTCGACGAAATCTTCCGTTGGGAAACGCGGGCCTTCGGGGGAAAAACAAGCATATGCGGCCAAATCGGCGAGGGGCCTGCCGGCGTTGAGCCATTGAACGAACAACCTGCGTGCGCCCACCACGCGTGCCGAGGTATGGATTCCCAGCGCTTCTTTCCAAGGCTTGGCGCCGACGTCGCCTGGGAAGAGGCGCAAGATGGTCTCGTGGGTGCGGGCCGCGCTGTCGAGAAACATGCGCAAGAAGGCTTCGGCAACCAGGGGCCCTGGCATTTGGAGCGACAGGCGCTCGAGGAGGCGTGGTGCGTCCACCCGCAGCGGCAGCGGCAGCGTGCGGCCGAGGATGGGCTGAGCCCACGCGCGCGCGGCCTCGGCCTGCGCGCGGCTGAGCGTCCCTCGCGTCATCGCGCACTTCGGAAAGCGCTCTTCGAGCAACATGCCCACGGTCAACAAGGCAAGGTGGTAGGGGTAGCCTTGGGTCTTGTTGCCGAACACCTCGACGGGCCCCGCCGTGTCCAGGTTGTCGAAGCGAGCCGCGTCCACGAAGATGTCCCCCGAGCCCGAGGAGGGCGCACGAACGGCACCGCGCGCGAGGTAGCGACCCAGGTCCCTCGACATGCCTTGCTCTTCGGCGACCTGCAGCGTCTCGCGGTCGCCCACCACACACCAGGACGAGCCGTTGGGACTGCCGTCTTCGCGCAGGATGTTGCGCTGGAGCACGCCCATGCGAAAGCCCTCGATCAGCCGTTCTCCGTAGCCCAAGAGCGGGGGTCGAAAGGAGAGCAGCAGCGCCGCTGTCTCGTCGTAGGCCGAGGCCCACGCAGCGGGCGAGATGCCCCGTGGATCGATGTCGACAATGACGTAGATGCCCATCCAACCCTCCTTGCGATAAGGACAAAGGTCGACTGCCTCGCTCGCAGGCTGGCCCAGCCGCCCGCGGGCGGCCCCAACAGCCTTTGTCTGGTCAGCGACGGGTCTTGGCTACCACGCACGAGCCCACAAAAAAGGCTTGCTTTCGTCAAACTCGATTCGTGATAGCTAGTTTCAGCTTCCCCCTTTTGGCTGCTGGATTTGCGCGCGTCGCGCCGGCGTCGAATCCCATTGACTTCCCCGGGCTCGCTTCTTGGCGAATGCCCACGCGCCGTCGTTGACTTCGACGCTTTTGGCTGGAATCGACGCGCTAGGCGCCGCGGGCGACGTAGAACCCGACACGCGCGCCGCCTTCGGCGCGGTTCTCGGCGAAGGCGTCGCCGCCGTGGGCCCGCGCGATGCGGCGCACGAGGGCCAGGCCGAGCCCGGGGGAGCCCTGATCTTTATTGCCGTGGCTGCGATAAAAAGGCTCGAAGATCCGCTCTTCTTCGCCCCTCGGCAGGCCCGGGCCAAAGTCCTCCACAAAGACCTTTATGCGGCCTTCCTCCTCGCCCTCGCCCGCCAAGGCCTCGATGATCAGGGCCTTGGCGCCGCCGCCGTGGCGAGCCGCGTTGTTGAGCAGGTTGGCGAGGGCCCGCGCGATGAGCGTGGGATCCGCGGAGATTGCCGCGGAATTTGATCTATCCACAAGGATTTTTATGTCGAGGTCCGCCCGCGTCAGGGCCCGCTCGGCGGCCTCGCGGAGCACGACCTTGGTCGTCGTGAGCGCCGCAAAATCGATGCGCGAGCTCGCCAAAAGCTCGGCCACGAGGTCGTCGATGGCCACCGCCTCGCCGTCGATCTCTTCGAGGTGGGGGCTCTCTGCGCCGTCGCGCAAGAGCTCCACGAGCAGCCGAATGCGTGCCAAAGGCGTGCGTAGCTCGTGGGAGACCGTGGCCAACAGCTCGCGTTGATCGGCCAACTGGCGCTGGATACGCGTCGCCATTTCGTTGATGGCGGAGGCCACCACGGCGACCTCGCCGGTGCCGTGGCGAATCTCCGCGCGCGCATCGAGCTTGCCCGCGCCAAGCTCTTCGGCGACCCGCGCAAGCTCGGCGAGGGGCCGCGACAGCCGCTTGGCGATCACCCGCGAAAAGGCCCAAAGCACGCTGATCGCCGCGAAGACCATGAGCAGGCCGCTGGCGTGGTGGGCCCGGCGCTCATCGAAGCACACGTGGACCGTGCCAAGGTGCTGACCGTCGCGATGGACCTCCGTCGTGTAGGGCTCGTCGATGCACACGCCGCCAAACGTTCCGAGGGGTTTGCCCGCGGCGTCGGTCAGCGAGAGGCCCAAGCGCAGGTGCTCGGAGATGCGTCGGGCGAGGTCGTCGCGGGCGCCCGGATCGCCCCAAACCGAGCCAAATTGTTCGCTCACCAGGGCCCGCACCCCCTCGAGCTCGCGGTTCCAACCGGGGCCCTCGCCGACCAGCGAAGAGACCCCGAAGGCCACCAGCGTCGTGAGCAAGATGGCCACCCCAAACCAGGCAAAAATGCGCCGTTGCAGCCGTGCCCGCAGGTAGCGAGCGACGCCTACGCGGCGCCAACCGCGGGGCTCGTCGCAGGGAGGCCGCCGCCTCACGTCGACCTCACCCTTCGTCCTTGGTGAGCACGTAGCCCGAGCCGCGCACGGTCTTGATGAGCCGCCCCGTCCTCGGCTCGTCGCCGAGCTTTTGGCGCAAATGGGAGATGTGCACATCGACCGTGCGCTCCTCCACGCTCACGTCGCCGCGCCCCGCTTCGTTGAGCAACACCTCGCGACCCACCACGCGGCCGGGCCGCCGCGCCAACGCCACGAGCAGGTCGTGCTCCAAGGCGGTGAGGTCGATCAGCGTGCCGCGCACGCGCACCGCGCGGCCTGGAACGTCGATCACCACATCGCCGAAGCTGACCGTTTCCGCGGTGGTTTCGGGGCTCGTTCGCCGCAGCACGGCGCGCATGCGGGCGAGCAGCTCGCGGGGGCTGAAGGGCTTGGCG
>CAYLJT010000911.1:0-3185 GCA_964383995.1 uncultured Polyangiaceae bacterium | reverse complement strand
CGGAAAGTCGCAGGTCCTCCACGGATCGACGAAACCCTTGTTCTTCAAGGAGCGCAACGGTGTCGGTGACGGAGCGGCCCAGCGTCGTGGCCACCTCGTCGATCGACAGCCGACCCTCCGCGTACGCGTGTCCAAGGATTGCCACTTTAGCCAGGTTCCTCGCTTCGGGCAACAACCCTCAGCCCCCCGCGCCCAAAAACGCCTCTCGCACACGCTCCATCCCCTCTTCCAGACCTACGCGCGGCGCATAACCTAGCTCGGTGCGCGCCTTGACGATGCTGTAACTACAATGCTTCGTCACGAACTCCACCGCTGTCTCGGTGATTTGCGGCGTTATCCCGAAGCGTCTCCCCACGAGCTCGTACGCCTTGGCCAACAAAAGGGCTCCCGATTTGGGTATGGAGATCCTCGGCACGGGCGACGCGGAGGCCTTGGCTAGTTTCGTGAAATAGTCTTTGAAGGTGGTCAGTTGCTCATCGTCCGTGACGATGTACGTCTGTCCCGCCGCCACCGGCTTCTCTAGGGCCAACAGGAAGGCGTCTATCAGGTTGTCCACGTACACGTGGCCAAAGTGGCCGGTGCCGCCGTCGATGAACAACATCTGATACGAGCGCATCATCCGCACAGGGCGGTTGACCCAGGGCTCGCTGCCCGGACCGTACACGTCGCCGGGGCGGATGATCACGATCGGCGCACCTTGCTGTTGAAGCTCCCTCGCTACCTCCTCGCCCTTCGCCTTGGTCGACGAGTACACGTCGCCTTCGGTCACCGGCAACACCGTCTCGTCGGCTTGCTGGCCCGGCGAAAACCCCATCGACGCGATGGACGAGATGTGGATCATGCGCTTGATACCGGCGCTGTGCAGCGTCGAGAGCACGTTGCGCGTCCCCTCCACATTGACGCGTTCGAACTCGGCCCGGTCGCCCCAATCACCCACTTTGGCGGCCAGGTGAATGGCATAGTCGATGGGCTTCACCGCCACCGCGCGCTCCACGGACGCCTTGTCGGTAATATCACATTGGACCAGGGTCACGCCCTCCAGCGGGCGCGCAGGGGCCCTTTGGTCCGCCGCCACCACATGGCAGTTGGCCGCCAACAGGCGCGCCGTGAGGTGACCCCCAATGAAGCCGTTCGCTCCCGTGATGAAATACGTACCCTGGGGGACTGCGGGACCGGCGCTGCTTTGTCGCATAAAATTCGCCTACGGTATCAAACTTTCGCGCGCTCGACGAGGCCGTCACGGGCCGCCGCGAGGCTCGGACAACCGGCCAGAGTCAACGCACGTTTCAGGTCGTCGTGGAGCAGGGTCAACACGCGCGCGACCCCCGCCTCGCCAAAGGCGGCCAGTCCCCACAGAATAGGCCTGCCCACGAACACCAACTGGGCTCCTCGCGCGATGGCGATCAAGGCATCACTGCCATGACGCACGCCGCCGTCGAACAGCACCGCTGCCTTGCCGCTCACGGCCTCGGCCACGTCGCCGAGGGCGTCAATCGTGGCGGGCGACGCGTCGAGCTGTCGACCGCCGTGGTTCGAGACCCAGACGCCTTGGGCACCGTGATTCAGGGCCTCTTTGGCGTCGTCGGCGCGCACGATGCCCTTCAGCACCACCGGTATCTTCGAAATCGATACCAGCCAGTCCACGTCTTTCCAGGTCAGTGAGGCGTCGTGTCTCGACGCCACATAGGCCTGGAGCGCCGAGCCCGAGCGGTCGTCGAGCCCCGGCGCGTCGACCAGATTGGCCATCACCAAATGGGGCGGCAAGCCAAAGTGATTCTCCACGTCGCGCACACGCTTTCCAAGCACAGGCGTGTCCACGGTCAGGGCGATGGCCTCGTAGCCCGCCGCCACCGCCCTCTCCACCAAGGAGCGCGTAAAGCCCCGGTCTTTGTGCACATAAAGTTGAAACCACTTGGGCCCCGGGGCGGCCTCCGCGATGGCTTCGAGGCGCGTCGTCGCCAGCGTCGAGGCCACCATCAGCGCTCCTTGGCTGGCGGCCGCGCGCGCCGTCCCGCGCTCGCCGTCCTCGTGCGCCAAGAGGTGGTAGGCCGTCGGTGCGATGGCGATCGGCGTCGAAAATCGCCGGCCCAACACCTCCGTCGACAGGTCGGGCTCGGCCACGTCGACGAGCACGCGGTAGCGCAGTGTGTAGTGCCGAAAGGCCCGCTCGTTGCGCCGCAGAGCCCGCTCGGCGTCGGCGCCCGAACGGTAATAGTCGTAGGCCGCGGGGGCCATGTTGCGGCGAGCCAGGCGCTCTAGCGCTCGTATCGCGTGGGCGTCCTCGGGACGGCCGGGCAGGGGGCGGGGCATGAATAGCGAACGATATACGATGGCGCGCAACCTTGCGGCGGGATTCTCACGACCATCTGCGAGTAGACTCGCCTCGCAGCGCAGCCCATGGAGCCTACCGTATGTGCCTTTTCTGCAAGATCGCCGCGAAGGAAATCCCGGCGAAAATCCTGTTCGAAACCGACGACGTGGTCGCCTTCCACGACATCAACCCCGTGGCCCCCATCCATGTCCTCGTGATCCCCAGAAAGCACGTCGTCTCGGTCGGCGATGCCGCTCCCGAGGACGAAGCGTTGCTCGGCAAGGTGCTGCTCGCGGCCCGTCGCGTGGCCGAAGAACTGGGCGTCAACGAAGGCTTTCGCGTGGTCGCCAACACCGGGCCCGCGGCGGGTCAGAGCGTGTTTCATCTCCACGTTCATGTGCTCGGCGGTCGCCCCCTCGCGTGGCCTCCGGGCTGACGCGCGCGGAGGCGCACCATGGCTGAGCCCCCCAAGGTCCCGGCGTTTCCCGGCGGTCCCGATCCCAACGCGCCCGTCCCGCGCGACGCCGTCGATGGCATCGACCTAAAAACCTACGCGCGCATTTCCGCCGAGCTGGCCGAGCGCAAGGCGCCGTCCGTCGAGGTGTTGCGGCGCTTTTTGCTCGACGAAATACGCTGGATCGACATCGAAAAGACCTGGCTCTTGCGTGTCGCCGTGGCGGGCATGCAGGGCGACATGACGCTCGGCCAAGAGCTCGACGCGGCCTACACCGAGGCTCAAGCCGCCCTTGGCCCAAGCGATCCGACGCGCTCCCTCGACCAATACGCGGCGCTCCTCGCGCGCATCGAGTCGGGGCAGCCCCCGGCGACGGTGCTCGCCGCCGACGGCCTCTCGCTCGCCGATTGGGCCCGCCTG
>CAYLJT010000910.1:0-3196 GCA_964383995.1 uncultured Polyangiaceae bacterium | reverse complement strand
CAATCGAGGCCCGAAGTCAACGCGCGTCGTGGCGTCCGGTCGTTCAGGACTCCTCGACGCAACGTCTCTGGCGAACTCTTCGACTGGGGTGGGATTAGGGCTTCTTGACGACCTTCTCGATGGCGCAGGCGAACTGGTCACCACGCTGACAGGCCATTTGCAGGTTGAACGAGCCCTGCGTGTTGCCCGAGGCCAGGCTCATGACACCGAGCGTGGCGCAGTCGCGCGAGTTTCCGCGCACGCAGCTTTGTTGCAGCGCTTGCGCCTTCGCTACATCGGGGAAGACCGGTTGCGTGCCGCCGAACGCTAGCTTCAGCACCGCACAGCCCATCTTCGCTTGTTGCATACAGCCCCTCTCGAACAGACGCTTGGCGTCGTCGGGGGAGCCGCCGGCGCCGCCGCCCATGAGGATACGGCCCAGATCGACGCACGCTTCCGGGGAGTTGCGATCACAGCCCCTGCGGTACAGCATGCTGGCGTAGATCCTGTCGTTTCGCACGCCCGCGCCGGTCTCGTACATCACGCCTAGCAAGTCGCAGGCTTCGGCTTGCGAGCCGTCGCACGCGCGCTTGTACAGCTCGGCCGCCTTGCCGTTGTCTTGCGTCACGCCCGTGCCGGCGCTGTACAGTTTGCCGAGGTCGTAGCAGCCGGCGTCGTTGCCGCCGTCGCAGCTCTTCTCGAAGTACGAAGCGGCCTTGGCAGGGTCCGCCGTGGTGCCCTTGCCATTCAGGTAGGCCTGGCCCAAGAGGCCACAACCATCGGCGTCGCCCGCGGCGCAAGCCTTGTCGTACAGGGCCACCGCCGCCGCCGGATCTTCCTTTCTACCACGACCGTTGAAGGTGAGCTGTCCGAGACCAACACAGGCCTTCGCCTCGCCGCCGTCGCAACCCTTTTGCAGCGCCTCGCCGGCCTTCGCCCAGTCCTGATCCACGCCATTTCCCGACGCGTACATGCGACCCAGGTTGCCGCAGCTCCCCGCATGACCCTTGTCGCACTGGGCTGTACACTCCGCCGCGTCACCCACCTTGCACAGGAAGGCCGTGGCCTCGGCGGGGTTCGTACACTTGCCCTCCGACATCACGAGGCCCTTGGGACAAGCGGTGTCGTCGTCGGGAGCCGCCTTCGCCTTTGCGTCCGCCGCGGGCTCGGCGGCGCCACCCTTGACGATCGGGCTCAAGGTCAGACGCACGGCCGCGCCGCACTGGGGAGGTGCTTTCTCCGAGTCCGGTGAGGCTTTGGCGCAGTCGGCGGGGTCGCCGTCTTGATTGCGCACGTCCTTCTCGCTGCTGGAGCTCGCGCCGGCGTCCACACCGAACATCTGACCTGCCACGGCGACCTGACCCTTGGTGCCTGTCTTCATGACGAAGGCGCCGACCAGCGCGCCACGCACATAGTGGGTGGCGCCTTCGCACTTGCCCTTCAGATCTTCTGTCGTCGGATCTTCCCAGGTGGTGCGCTTCTTACCAATCATGATCATGGCAATGTCGAGCGTCGCACCGCGCTGCATTTCGCCGCTCAATTTGAGCGCCATCGGGCCGCCGATGGAGGGCAGGTTCGCGCGCAGCTCGTCGCTGTTCGAGAGCTTGACGACCTGCTCCCGCTTCGTCATGCCCAAAAAGCCGTATTGACCTTCAATGTGGCATTGCTTCAGCAACTTGATGCCGTCACACGAATAGGCCACCACGGCGACGCCGTCGTGCATGGCCTCTTCCAGATCACCGCGTTGCTCGGGCTTCCAATCCACGACGAGGGGCTCTCCGCCGCTCTCGACGTCGTGGCAGGCGACCTTGTCGTCGAGGGCCGACGTGGCGGTAGGGTCTTCGGGGCGCACGGCAGCGCCGACCGCGCCGGGGCCGCAACCTGCGGAGACGACGAGCAACGAAGTAAGGCCGAGGAGCGGGAGAGACGAGAGGGCGCTGACTTTCATGGGCGACGAAGGTACGCCCACCCCGATCGGTCCGTAAAGTGGGTCAGCGTGGGCGGCGCAGGCGCCCGACGAAAAGCAGCAAGAGCACGAGAAAAAGGCTGAAATCGAGGGGCCCGTGCACGCCCGTGACAGCGCAACCGTAGCTCGGCGGCTCGTGCCCTTGGGCTTCGAGCACGTCGGCCACGTTGGGATCACCACCCCACGAAAGCTCGTCGAGATCGCGCGCGCCGTCGCCGTCGCTATCGACGCCATCCGCTTGCATTTGGTCGAGCGACGTGAAGAGCGACGCGTCGTCGTTGCCCTGAAGGCCGCGCGCCGAGAGCGCCAAAGAGAACGGTCGATCGGCGGCGCCGACCGGCTCCGCTGCCGCGCGATGACACACATCGCAAGGCGGTGTTGGAGCGATGTCGAGGTGCGTGCGGAGCGCTTCGGGATAGCCCTGGCTCACGGGGACGCGGGCGCTTGCTCGGTGTCTTCGAGGCGCGAGGTATCGAACTGCTTGTCACGCGCGCGCTGCTCGATGCCCTCGCGCGTCGCGGAGTCGAGGCTCGGCGTTCGGCTCAAGATCCAGAGGTAATCGCGCGTTGGATGGCCGATCACCGCGTATTCGTAGCGCTCGCCGACATCGATGATCCAGTAGTCACCGAAGAAGCCGCCGAAGTCGACGGAGAGCTTGGCGGGCACCGAGGGATCGGGGATTTCGCCGCGCGCCGACACGCTCTTGAGCTCGCCGTCGAGGGTCTTGAGGTGACACTCGTTGCTAATGTCGAGGCCGCCGTTGCGCAGCGTGTAGAACGCGACCGTGCCGTGGCAGTCGGACTGCGTGGCCCGGGGGATCTTCGCGATCTCGTACCACTTGCCTTGGAAACGCGACAAATCGACGTTGCCCGCAACCTCCAAGGGTTGCTCGGAGCAACCGGGCATGATGGCGAGCAAGGGGAGGACGAACGCGAAGAGCGAAGCGATGCGTTTCATGCTGAGCCTAGGGGTGGCCTGGAAATCAGCGCGGCGCAAGCGCCTTTTGTAGCGCAAAAACCGCGTCTTCGAAGGCTTTGTGCGCGGCCGTCACCCCCGCGGTCATGTTCCAAAAACCATGCACGAGGCCCTCGTAACACACGTGCTCGACCGCGACCCCGGAGCGGGCCAGGGCCTCGGCGTACGCACGTCCTTCGTCGCGCAGCGGATCGAAGCCCGCGGTCATCACGAACGCGGGGGGAAGGAAGCGATGTTGACCGTCGAGCAAGGGAGACGCGCGCGGATCGCTGACGT
>CAYLJT010000909.1:0-3197 GCA_964383995.1 uncultured Polyangiaceae bacterium | reverse complement strand
CTCGCCTTCGCGCGGGTCGGTGCCCCCCGCGAGCTCGTCGAGCAACACCAGCACGCCCTCGTGCGTATCGTCGAGGATCGCCGCGATATTTCGCACGTGGGCGCTGAACGTGGAGAGGTTGTTGCGCAGGCTTTGTTCGTCGCCCACGTCGGTGAGCACGCGCTCGAAGAAGCTGACGCGCGAGCCCTCGCCGGCGGGCACCGGGAGCCCCGCGCGCACGAGCAACGCCGAGAGACCAAGCACCTTCAGCGCGACGGTCTTTCCGCCCGCGTTCGGCCCCGAGACCACCACCGCCTGGCCCCGCGAGACGGTGAGATGGCTCGGCACGACCTTCACGCCCGACAGCGTGAGCAGCGGGTGGCGCGCCCGCAGCAAATCGATTTCGCCCGGTGAATCCAGCACTTCTGGGAACGAGAGCGCGACGTCCTTGGCGAGCGTCGCGGTCGCGCCGCGCACGTCCGCGTGGGCCAGCGCGCGCTCGACGTCGATGAGGGCCGGCACGTGCTCCGTCAGCCGCGCCGAGAGCGCCGCGTAAATCGCCTGCTCTTCGCGGTGAATATCGGCCTCGAGCATCTTCAGCCGGTTGCCGAGATCGATGACGCCCTTCGGCTCGACGTAGAGCGTGGCGCCGCTCGCGCTCGCGCCGTGCACGATGCCGGGCACCCGATCGTGGGAGTCGGCGCGGACGGGCAGCACATAGCGACCATCGCGCTCGGTCCAATAGGCATCTTGGAGCGAGGCCGCTTGGTGCGACAGAATCTCTTCGAGCCGGCGCAAGAGCCTGGCGCGCGCGGCGCGTGACTCGGACCTGAGCGCGGCGAGCTTGGGAGAGGCCCTGTCGGACAACGTGCCATCGGGCTCGAAGGCGTCGCGCAACAAGCGCTCGAGCTCATCGAGGGCCGGATCGGTCGCACACGACGTGAGGAGCATCGGCGCCTGTTCGCGGTGCGCGTGCAGAAAGCGCCGCAGCGATCGAGCGGCGCCCAAGGCCTTGCCCACGTCGCGCAGTTCGTCGTTGCTCAGCGTCGAGCCGATGCGAGCGCGCTCCACGGCGGGCAAGATGGACGCAAGCTCGGTCTGTGGCAGGGGCTCGCCCAGGGCATCGAGCGCCAAAGCCTCGCGCCCTTCGTCGAGGGCTGTGCGCACGTCGTCGATGGAGCCGCAGAAGGGCAGTTCGAGGGCCAGGGCCTTGCCCGGATCACTGCGCGCGCGCTGGGCGAGGGCTTCGAGGAGCCTGTCCCACTCGAGGTCGGTGCGCGTTTTTTCGGGACAGGGAGCCAGCAAGGGAGGAGGTCAGCCCGCGTAGAGGCGCTTGTTGACCATGCGCTTGAACGTCGGCCAAATAAGGTCGCTGTTGCGCAGAATGGTCCAGTGTGACTGCCAGAAGAAATTGACTGACAAGGACACATCGAGACCCGTTGTGTAGTGCCACCAACGAACAGGCAGGTAGAGCGCCTGTCCGGGCTCCAGCGTGACCTCGATGCCTTCCGCCTGGGAAAACCGCGGGTATTTCGTCAGGTCAGGGTTCTTCGGATTGACAGGTGTCCAGTTGACCTCGTGAAAACGAAAGGGCTTGATATCGTCACAAGGCCAGTAGAGGTTTTCGGCCTCTTCGGGCGGATAAAGCACCATGTTCTTCTTCCCGTTCACCTGGACCAGGAAGTTTTGCGAGGTGTCGAAGTGCATCGGCGACACCTGCCCCGCGCCACCGAACCACAAAGAAGGCTGCTTCTTCGAGAGCTGGCGGAGCTTGCGCGGGTAGGAGCGCGGCAAATTCATGTATTGATCGAGCGGCTTGATGTCGTGTTGCAGCTCGGGAATCACGCGCAACGCCGAGAACGTCAGGTAGCCGCGGCGGTTGCCTTGGGGATTGAGGATCAGGTCGCCCCACTCTTTGAGCGTGGCCGTCCAGCGGGTGAAGTTCAAAAACTCTTCGATGTACGTCCCGCCCGTCCCGATCTCCCAGGTAAGGCCGGTAACCGTCTTGTCGCCCCAATTGCTAATCAGGTATTCGGGCGTCCATTTGCCGATAGCGGGCCAGTCGGTCGCCATGTCGGTGAAGATGACCGGCTGATTCCGGAGGTAGAACGATTCGACGAAATAGGTTGGGGGAAGCTGGGACACGCTCCAGCGGGGAATCGTCCGCGCCATGGGAAATCACCTTCCAATCAAAGTCGATAACACGGGGTCCGGCCGGCCTGTGCAATCCTCTAGCCACGGGCGTAGGCGACAAATCACGAAACAGCGGATTGTCACCGCTCTCGGGCCTACGCAAGGGCTTCGTTGAAGCGCGCATCGCATGCGGCAAATCAGGTCGCTGAGCTCGGGTCCTTGGGCAACCCTCCGGCCGCGCTCGGCATGGGGTTTTGCTCTTTTTCGAGGTAGCGAAAGATCGTGCGCGGGTCGACGCCGAGATCGCGGGCGGTCTGCGTGCGGTTGCCGTTGTTGCGCTCGAGGACCTCCAACACGTAGCGGCGTTGAAACTCTTCTTTGGCCTTTTCGAGCGGCAAAATGGGGCTCTCGGCCTGGGGCCCGAGGTCCAAGTCTTCCGGTGACAGCAACGTCTGATCGCACAAAACCAAGGCTTTTTTGATGCGGTTTTCGAGCTGACGGATGTTACCGGGCCAGGGAAACTTCTTGATCGACGCGAGGGCGGCGGGGGAGAAGCCGCGTACGGGGCTCGCGAGCTCGTCGGCGTATTTCGAGAGCAAGGCCTTGCCGATGATGATGATGTCGTCGCCCCGATCGCGGAGCGGGGGCAGCCAAATGTTGACGACGTTGAGGCGGTAATAGAGGTCCTCGCGGAAGTTGCCGGCGCGAGTCTCTTCTTCGAGGTTGCGGTTGGTGGCGGCGACGACGCGGATATCGACCTTCTCGGGCCGCGAATCGCCCACGCGCACCACCACGCGCTCTTGCAACGCGCGCAGCAGCTTGACCTGCAAGTTGAGCGGCAATTCGCCGATTTCGTCGAGGAACAGTGTGCCCTTGTCGGCGGCTTGAAAGCGGCCGGGGCGGCTCGCGATGGCCCCGGTGAAGGCGCCTTTGACGTGACCGAACAGCTCGCTCTCGATGAGGTTCTCGGGGATGGCGCCGCAGTTGATGGTGACGAACGGGCCGTCGGCGCGGTTCGAGCGGCGGTGCAGCTCGCGGGCGATGAGCTCTTTGCCGGTGCCCGTCTCGCCGGTGATGAGCACGCT
>CAYLJT010000908.1:0-3201 GCA_964383995.1 uncultured Polyangiaceae bacterium | reverse complement strand
CCACGCGGTCGTCGCCTTCCCCCGCCACCAGCAGGGTGTGCGTGCTCTCGCGGTAGATCACCGCGCGCGGCTGTGTGAACGGCTGCAGGCCCAGCATGGGAAGATTGGCGTCCTGCCCCGAGGTCACCATCTGCGCGGCAAGGTCGCTTTTTTTGATGGGAAGGTTTCCATGGTGCAAGGGGGCGAGGGGCTCGTCTGCCGAGGTCAGTAAGACGTCGACCGTGGGGGCTCCGAACCAGGACTCGCGACCCAGGGCGCCGAGCGCGTGGCGGGCCGCGAACAGCCGTTTTTCGTCGGGCGAGAAGGTCAAGCTGTAGCCGAGGGAGGCGCCGAGCTGGACGCCCGAGGGCGTGCGCAGGGGCGACGCGGGGAGGGCGACCCGCGTGACCTTCGGCGCCGTCGTCAGGTCGTCGATGCGGGTCAGGTCGGCGCCTACCAGGTGGTTGACGTAGGCGGTGCCCGCGCGGCTCACGGCGATGCCCCGCGGCTCGCGCGCGACATCCACCGTCCAACGCTTCTGACCCGAGGTCAGATCCACCGCGGAGACGGCGTGGCTGTAGGCCGACGACACGAGCGCCAGCGTCTCGTCGGCGTTGACCGCGAGGCCGAAGGCGTCGGCAGGCAAGGCTACGCGCTGCGCCTCGCTGAGCGCGCCCGAGGCGTCCACCGTGAAGATCAGCAAAAGGCCCGGGTCGCGCACGGTGACCAGCACCTTGCCAGGTAGGGAGAGCACCTGTGCCGGCGGGCCCGGGAGCGCCGTGCTGACGGAGCCTGCGTTTGTCTCGGACAAAGGCAGGCTCAGACGGCGCAAGGCGTTGTGCTGCTCGTCGACCACGAACAGCGCCTTGCCCTCGGCGGCGCGCACGATGCTCGCGCCGACGCGCGTGGCCGTCACGCCGCGGGCGCGGGGCGTGGAGGGGGAGGAAGTTGCGCTCGAGCTGCTGGCGGTGGGGCCCGAAGGGCCGGTGGAAGGTGGGGGCGGCGTGGGCTCGTCGCAGGCCGACAGAAAGACAGAGCAGGCCAGTGCGAGGGCGCCACGTCGCATCACTTCACCGGATAACCCTCGGCATCCCAGATGGCAGGCGTGCTCAAGCCCAACTTGGAGAGCTGCGGGAGAACATCCGCCTTGGGACCGACGACCACGATGATCCCGGCCTCCGGGCCCACGTGCGCCGCGGCCAGCTCGTTCAGCTTGGCGAGGGTCGCCGCCTGCCGAGCGCGGCTGGCATCCGCGTCGAAGGTCGGCGACCGGCCACCGCCCGCGAGGCGCGCGAGGCGTTCGGCCGTATCCTCGACCGTCTCGTAGGTCTGGACCAGATCGGCCCGGTCTTGGGCGCGCACCTTGACGAGCTCGTCGGGGGTCAGACCCGACTTGGCCATCTTGGTCAGCTCCTTCAACATCTCGTCGAGGGCGGCCCCTGTGACGCCCGTCTCGACCGCCGCGCGCGCGACGAAGTAGCCCTGACCTCGCGACTCGCTGAAGCCCGAGCGCGCACCGTAGGTCCAGCCGTGATCTTCCCTCAGGTTCTGATTCAGGCGCGAGGTGAAAGAGCCGCCGAGGGCCGTGTTGACCAGATCGAGCAGGGGCAAGCGCGCGTCGCTCGACGCGAGGCCCGCGCGGGTCACGAGCACGACGGACTGGGGCGCGTCGGGCCGATCCACCAAAACAACCTTGGGGGGAGTCTTGGAAAGAGCGCCCAGATCGGCCGGGGCAGCGGCCCGCGGCTTCTTCGACTTCCACCCCGCGAACGCCGTCTTGGTCAAGGCCAGGACCTCGTCCTTTGTGATGTCGCCCGCGACCACGAGCACCGCGTCTTCCGGGCCAAATTGCGCGGCGTAGTGATCCTTGACCAGGGTAAGATCCACCTTGGCGGCGCTCTTTTCCACGCCGTCCACCGGGTGTCCGTAGGCCGTGTCCGGTCCGTACAGGGCCGACTGAGCGACCAGCGAGGCGACCGTCTCCGGATCGTCCGCGCGCTTCTTCAGGCGGTTTTTCCAGAGATCTTGCACCCGCTTCCACTCGGTCTTGTCGAACGTCGGCCGCACGGCCACGTCGCCTACGATGCCAAAGGCCTCGCCGAAGTTCTTCTTCAGCACGACCAGCGACAGGGTCGTCGCGTCTTGCCTCGTGCGGATGCCGAAGCTCGCGCCGAGGTCCATGAGGGCCGTGGAGATGTCGAGGGCCGAGCGCTTGCCCGCGCCTTCGTCCAACATGTCCGCGGTAATTTGGGTCAGACCGGGGAGGTCGGTCGGGTCGGCCGAGGAGCCCACCGGCAAGACCAGCGTCGCGGCGACGATCGGCAAGGTGGGACGGCGCGAGAGCCACACCGTCACACCTTCCTCGGTGCGGAAGACCTCGGGCGCAACCGGCGCGAAGTCACGCGGGGCGGCCAGGACAGGGCGTTCATCGAGGGGAGACGCGGGAGGAGTTGGCATGGCTGCGCTCGCGGAAGGTCCCGGAAGGGGGCCTCTGGCAGGCTCTTCGGCGGCGCCGCCACAGCCAATCAGGAAGGCCAAGATGCAAAGGGAAGAGCGTTTCACGGCTTGGCTCCTTTCGCAGCGTCCTTCGGAACAACGCGCAGAATCACGCGCGAGCCGAGGGTCAGGGTCGCCTTGGCCTGCGCCAACAACAGGTCTCGCGTCACCCGCTGGTAGCGCGCGAGGTCGTCATCCACGTAGCCCGGGTCGCCCACTGCCATCTGGTAGGTGTTCAGCATCGAGGCGCGCTCGCTCACCGACTGCAGGCGCATGACGAACGACGTCTCGTATTGGTTCTTCGCGCGGGTCAGCTCTTGCTCCGTCACGAGCTCCCGAGCCACCTTTTCGAGCTCTTGGTCGATGGCCTTCTCCAGAGCGTCGAGCGACACGCCCGGCCGCGCGATGGCCTCCACCACGTATTGGGAGCCGATGTCGCCCGACTGCTGCGTGGCGTGGACCTCCTGCGCGAGCTTCTTGTCGTACACCAGGGCTTTGTACAGACGGCTCGCCTTGCCGTTTGCGAGCACCTCCGAGAGCAGATCGAGCTCGGCGTCGCCCATGGCGAAGTGGGCAGGGCTGTGGAAGGCCATGACCACCTTGGGAAGGTTGACGTTGTCCGGAATCGTCTCGCGGACGACACGGCCGAGGGTCGGGTTGCTGGCGGGCGGCGCGGCATGCAGCGCGCGCTTGAGCAGGGTACCGAACTAGCGGTTCACGAGCTCG
>CAYLJT010000907.1:0-3227 GCA_964383995.1 uncultured Polyangiaceae bacterium | reverse complement strand
GGCACGACAGGCTGCCCGTCTCGATGATCAGCGGTCAACCCAACAGGTCGCGCAGGCGCACGGGGCCGCCGTCCGCGTCTGTCGCGGCGAAGTCGAAGGCGATTTCCCCTGCTTTGGGGCCGGGCCAGGAGAACATGTCCAGATCGCGCAGGGTCAGCGGGCGCAACGTGTGGACCCCCAGCGTGGTAAGGATCCGCGAGAGCAGGGCGTCTCTCGGGTCCACCAGCTCGTCCACGTGGCGCATCACCTAGCCCTTCGCTCCAGCCTCTGTCGCGCGCACCCGAACCAAACGGGTCGGCGCGTCGAGCCCCTTCAGCAGAGCCTCGTAACGCTCCACCACGGTTCCTTGATCCAGAGCGCCCGCCGCCTCGGCGCGCGCGTAAAGCTCGTCGTCGATCACGAGCTCGCCGCTGCGCGCCTCGGCCTGGAGCCTCGCTGCAACGTTGACCGTCTGGCCAAAATAATCGAGGGCCTGATTGGCGGTCACCGCGTAGCAGCTCCCGGCGTAGACGCCGAGCTTGATGTCGGTGCGGCCGGCGAAGGACGAGCTTTCCCGAAAGCCGCGGAAGGCGGTCAGGATTTCCATGCCCGCGCGGACGGCGCTCACTTCGTCTGCAAAAACGGCCATGACGGCATCGCCCATGGTCTTGACGAGGGAGCCATGCTGCCGCTCAACTACGCCGATCACCAGATCGAAGTGATCTTGAACGACCTTGAAGGCCGCCGCGTCTCCGGCGTCCAGGTAGAGGCGCGTCGACGCGGTAAGATCGCTGAACAACAAGGTGACCCGGGAGATCTTGAGGGCTGTTCCAGGACGCAGCACATCCGAAGAAAATACCCTTCGAAATTCGGCCGTCGCTGTCACTTCGCGGGCGCTCGCCGCGCTCTTCGTCCACACGACCTGCTCGATTTTCGCGTGGCGCTCTTCGGTGTCTGCGTTGTGCAGTACGAGGGAGCCCTCGGGCGCCACGCGCAGGACCTCTTCAGCCTCCAGAGGCCCATGGGGAACGTCGACCTCCTCCGGAGCGCCCACCGCGACCTCCACCCCCTGCGTCGCGCCGCCCCGGAAGAACAAGCGGTACCTCCCCGGGATCTCGGGCACTGTCAGCTTGGCATGGGAAGAGGCAGGCAGGATGACTTGCGCCAGCACGTGGGGCGTCCGCGCTGGACCGCCGATGCAGTAAGGTCCATCGTCCACCTGCCGAACGCCCGCCGCGGGCGCGAACGTGGCCTCGACGGCCTCGTCGAGATCCAGCTCGAACGACAGCTCACAGAGCTGACAGGCGCCGTGGCTGGTCAGGGAAGAGAGGGTAGGAACCGTGTCGGTGGCGGTGCGGCAGCTTGGGCAGATGACCTCCCAACGCAGGTCGAGCATCCCCGCCTGAACGCCCCGTAGGAAGGTGGAGAGCGTCTCTCTTCGAGGCAAGGCCCACTCGTCGGCCAGGGCAAACGGGCGGATGCGAGAGACATCGACGTCGGCGCCCAGCTCGACCAGCTCCGCCACGCGCTTGGCGACCTTCGAAGCGTCGGTCGCGAACAGGCGATCGCGGGCGCGGGCAAAACCTTCCTGGTGGAGGGCGGGTGGAATATCTTGCCGCTTGTGCGCCGATGGACCGGACTCGTCGACGCCGCGGATGGCCCGCGCCATCCCCGAAAGCGACTGCCCCTGACGGTAGCGGATGACGGGCGACAGGATGCGATAGCGTGGCACCGTCGCCAGGCGCACGTACACCCGCGAGCCACCTTCCTCCGTCTCTTCGAGGGACCAAGCCACGTCGAGGGACTCTGCCGGACCGTTGCGCATCCGCCGCAAAACCCGGAAACGCCGCAGATACACCCATTCGAAGGGCCGTTCTTCGTAGGTCACCTCGAACCCCCCAAGGCGTGTACGGGCGAGGTAGCGGGCGGCGGTCTGGTCGGAGAGCGGCGAAAAGGCCACTTTTTCCAGGCCGACCGCACGGTTCATGCGTTCGGTGTCGGTGATCGCCTCCCAAACCGCACAAATATCCGACTTGCACGTTACGACGGTCTCGGCCACCACGGCGCGGGGGTCAGGAGGGCCCCAATCCGGCGCTTTTCGAAGGGTCATGGACGTGCTCACAGGACCAACAACCAGGGTTCGACCTTCGTATACGCCCGAGCTACCGAACGGTCTCCTGCCTTCGTGCGAAAAACTACCCGAGCGGGCGGGCCTATTTGCAACAGCGAAACCCTGTGGAGTAGTCGTGGTAGCTCGTCACGTGGGCCGTCGTGCGGTAGTCGCAGCCCTCACCGTTCTTGTGGGTGTCCAGGTAGTAGCCTCCGCGGAAGGTGCCCGCAGGAGCCGCCGTCCATTCGTGGAGGTTTCCCACCATGTCATAGACTTTGTAGCTGTTTTTGCACTTCGCGAAGCTTCCTGACTTGGCCAGCGTGCCCTTGAGCTGGTTGAGGCGTGGGTCGTTCATGTTGTCCCAGGAATACGCGGACTGCGGCGCCTCCTCCCCGGGAGGCGCGTAGTAGAAGTTGAACGACGAGACGCCCTTGTCGTTGCAATAGCCGTCTTTGTGCTCTTCGCCGTAGGGGTAGGTCGTCGGCTTCTTGCCGCGACAGGCCTTCAGCCATTCGTCGTCGGTGCACAGCCTCTTGCCCGCCTCTTGACAGGCCGCGGCGGCCTCTTTTTGGCTGATGTGACCCTGCGGGATCTTGCCGCGACGACTGACCGCCTTGACCTTCAGGCCTCCGACGGCCTCGAACGCAGAGTGCGACCGCGTCTTACCCTTGGGCAGGATCTCCACGGTGCTCGCCTCGAACTGGTCGATGCAGTAGGCCCCGCCGATCGAGACCATGCCGTCGGGGCACGCCTTGGCCTTCGCTTCGACGCTGACCGAGGGCAAGGCGCCGAGACACGCCCCCGCGAGGGCAACCAACACGTGGGCAGCCAAGCTTCGCGATCGTCCGCCGTCTTTGCCGGACATGGCCTCTCCCGTAGCCGAAATCGCGTGTGGACGCAAACTTCCCGGCAAAGGAGAGCGATCCCCCTTGCGTCTAGGCGCCGCCACGATAACCCTTTCGCGCCTTTGCTCGGTTCTTCCCGCGTGCTCCCCCAAACCTCGCTCCCCAAGGCCACTTTTCGCGCTTCTCCAGCCGATTTCGTCGTGGAAGAGCTGCCTGCCTACACGCCCAGCGGGAAGGGCGAGCACCTGTTCGTGACCTTCACCAAGACGGGCCTCACGACCGACGCCGCCGTG
>CAYLJT010000906.1:0-3227 GCA_964383995.1 uncultured Polyangiaceae bacterium | reverse complement strand
ATCATCGCCGAGCTGTTCGCCCACGACGCCCGCGGTTTGCTCGACTTCACGCGGGTCACCGGAGCGCTGATCCAAAGCATCTGCGAGCTTCGCAGGCCCGTCATCGCGGCGGTCAACGGCGTCGCCGTGGGCGCCGGCGCGGTGATCGCCGCGGCCTGCGATCTGCGCGTCGTGGCTGCCAGCGCGCGGTTTGGCTACATCTTCCCCAAGGTCGGCCTCTCGGGCGCGGACATGGGGGCGTCCTATCTTCTGCCGCGCATCGTCGGGCGCGGCCGCGCTGCGGAGCTTCTCTACTTCGGCGACCTGATCAACGCCGAGGAGGCCTACCGCATCGGTCTGGCCAACCGCGTCGTGCCCGATGCCGAGGTGGTCTCGTTCGCCGAAGGTTGGGCCGAAAAGCTCGCCAGGGGCCCGGCCTTTGCGCACTCGGTCACGAAGCAAATGATCGAGAGCGAGAGCGCGATGGGGCTGTCTCAAGCCATCGAGGCTGAAGCGCAGGCCCAGGCCCTGTGCATGGCCCACCCCGACTTTCGAACGGCGTACGATGCCAACAAGGCCAAGACGCCACCTCGCTTCGAGGGCGCCGAGATCTGCGACGAGACGCTATGAGCCCTGCCAAACTCTCGTTCTCTACGGACACCGCCCCCGCGTTTTTCGACGCGAGCCATCGCGCGTTGACCGCGTCGCTCAGCGCCAAAATCCCGAGCGGTCTCGACGACGGCCCCGCGTCCCTCGTCGCGCGTCGCCTGGGGGGCATGGGCCTCTACGCGTACCTCGTGCCCGAGGTCCATGGGGGCGCGAAGGTCGGCAAGCCGACGCACTCGACCTACGTCGACGTGCGCTCCCTCGTCTTGATTCGCGAGGCGTTGGGGCAGCTCGCGCCCATGGCTGACAGCATTTTTGCGGTACAAGGCCTCGGTTCCTATCCAATCGCGGTGGCGGGCTCCGACGTTCAATGCGCGAAGTACCTGCCCGACATCATCGCGGGGCATCACATCGGGGCGTTCGCGCTCACCGAGCCCGAGGCCGGGAGCGATGTGTCCGCCATGCGCGCGACGGCCCGCCGCGACGGCGACGATTGGGTCCTCGATGGCGAGAAGGTCTTCATCTCCAACGTGCCGATCGCGAAACACTACGTGGTGTTCGCGAACATCGACCGCTCCATCGGCCGCAAGGGGATCACCGCGTTCATCGTCGAGCGCGACACCCCCGGGCTCGAGCTCGCGTCGATGCCGATGAGCGTCCCGCACCCGCTCGGTCGCCTGACGTTGAAGGCCTGCAGAGTGCCCCATATGGCCCTGCTCGGCGGCGTCGGTTCGGGCTTCAAATTGGCCATGACCACCCTCGATACGTTCCGCATTTCGGTGGGTGCGGCGGCGGCCGGCATGGCGGCGCGCGCGTTGTCCGAGACAATTTCCTACACTACGAAACGCGAGCAATTTGGCGTGCGCCTCGCGGAGCATCAAATCGTGAGGGCGTACCTCGCGGAGATGGCGACCGAGCTCGATGCGTCACGCTTGCTCGTGGCGCGCGCGGCGCACCTGCGCGACACGACCGGCCAGCGCGTCACCGCCGAGGCGGCGATGGCTAAGATGTACGCGACCGAGGCGGCCCAGCGCATCATCGACAAAGCCGTGCAGCTCCATGGTGGCTCGGGCGTCGTGCTCGGCTCCGACGTCGAGAAGCTCTACCGAGAAATTCGCCCGCTGCGCATCTACGAGGGCACCACCGAGGTGCAAAAGCTCGTGATCGCCAAGGCGCTCCTCGACGCGGCAGCGGCCGCTTCCTGAACGCTTCGCCATGTGGAAGCCCAGCCCGCGGGTCCGTCACGCGCCCCTGCCGTTAAGCGCGCCGACCATCGACGAGGTGGCCCATTCGCGGTTGTTTTCGCCGCTCACGCTCGCCTCCGGGCTCACCCTTCGGGAGCGCACGTGGGTGCCCGCGATGGTGCCTTGGCGGGCCACCGAGGACGGCTTCGCCAGCCCCGACGTGCTCGATTGGTACGGCCGTTTCGCCGAGGGCGAGCCGGGGGCCATCGTGGTGGAAGCAACGGGCATTCGCGATGTACCTAGCGGTCCTCTGCTGCGCATCGGCCACGACCGGTTCATCCCTGGGCTCACGCGACTCACGGAGCGCGTGCGCGAGGCGAGCGGCGGGCGCACCAAGCTCTTCATCCAAATCATCGACTTTTTGCGCATCCGAAGGCGCCCTTCGCGACAAAAATTCCTGCTCTCGTTCCTCGCGCTGCGCCCCGAGCATCGCCAGCGTGCCGCGGAAAAGACCGCTGATTCGAGCCTGCTCGACGCCCCCGAGGCGGAGGTGCGGGGGACCCTCGTTTCCCTCGACGACGCCGCCTTGGCCGACATCCTCGACGAGCGCGAGCTGGAGGCGCTGCGCATGGGCGCGCGCGAGCGTGTGACGGACGTCGATGTCTCGGACATTCGGGACCTACCCAAGACCCTGCCGGGGCTCTTCGCCGACGCCGCCGTGCGCGCTCGAAAGGCCGGCTTCGATGGCGTCGAGCTGCACTTTGCCCACGCCTACACCATGGCCTCGTTCCTGTCGGCGAAGAACACGCGCAGCGATGGTTACGGCACCACGCGCGAGGGGCGCCTGCGTTTGCCCAGCGAGGTGTTTCGTGCCGCGCGGAGCGCCGTCGGCGGGGGCTTCACCGTGGGCGCGCGCCTTCTGTGCGACGAGATCATCGAGGGGGGCAGCACCGTGGATGACGCGGCGTTTTTCTCGATCGGGCTCGCTCGTGAGGGCATCGACTTCATTTCCCTGTCGACGGGCGGAAAGTTCGAGGACGCGAAGCAACCGAAGGAGGGCGAGGCGGCCTACCCGTACACCGGGCAAAGCGGCTTCGAGTGCATGCCGACCGCCATCGCCGATGCCCGAGGGCCCTACGCGCGCAACGTCCCCAAACAGGCCGAGGTGCGGCGCGCGCTGCGCCACGCGGGCCTTGAAACGCCGGTGGTCGTGGCCGGCGGCATCTGCGATTTCGCGCAAGCCGAGGGCATCTTGGAGCGCGGTGAAGGGGACTTGATCGGCGCCGCGCGCCAGTCGTTGGCGGACCCCGATTGGTGGAAGAAGGTGCGCACCGGCCGTGGCATGGACGTGCGCCGTTGCATCTACTCCAACTATTGCGAGGCCCTCGATCAGCACCACCGCGCCGTGACCTGCCAGCTCTGGGATCGCATCGACCGCGACGAGCCGGGCATTCGGCT
>CAYLJT010000905.1:0-3233 GCA_964383995.1 uncultured Polyangiaceae bacterium | reverse complement strand
ACATCGACGCAGCCTGGCTCATAGCGCCATGGTCCGCCTTACCTTGGAAGAGGGGCCCGATCCCGACGAAGTGTTGGAGCTTCAGGCCCACGAGGAAGAGGTCATCGAGGCCAAGGTGCATCTGAACGACCTTCGCCTCGACGCTGTCGTCCAGGCGGTCAAGGAGAGCGGGGGCCGGACGGTCGTCGACCTGGGCTGCGGTGAAGGCAAGCTCGTCAAGGCGTTGCTCCGGGATCGCACGCTCAGCCGTGTGGTGGGCGTCGACGTTTCGCAAAAGGCGCTGGAGATTGCGGCTGAGCGGCTCGATGTTGCGCGCATGTCCGAGGCGAAGCGGGCGCGCGTCGAGCTGCTCCACGGGTCGTTGTTCTATCGCGACGCGCGCTTCTCAGGCTTCGACGTGGCCACCGTCGTGGAGGTCATCGAGCACCTGGACCCGCCACGCCTGGAGGCCTTCCGCAAGGTGCTCTTCCAGTGCGCCGCTCCCCCGACGGTCATCGTGACCACCCCGAACCTGGAGTACAACGTCACCTTCGACAACCTCGCCGCGGGCAAGCTCAGGCACAAGGACCACCGCTTCGAGTGGACCCGACGCGAATTTCAGGCCTGGGCCGACGAGACCGCCCGGCGCTATGGCTACGAGGTCAGCTTTCGTCCGATCGGCGCCGAGGCGCCTGACCTCGGCGCTCCTACGCAAATGGCCGTGTTCACGAGACCCGGCGCGGGCCCCTCGGCGGAGGCGTCGTGAAAATCCAAATACCCGCGCTCTCCGTGGTGCTGCTGGTGGGGCCGTCGGGCTCCGGTAAGTCGACCTTTGCCAAGGCCCATTTCAAGCCCACGGAGGTGTTGTCTTCGGACCACCTGCGCGCCGTCGTCAGTGACGACGAAGGCAACCAGGCAGCCTCCAAGGATGCCTTCGAGGTGCTTCGCTACATCGCCCAAAAGCGGCTCGCGCGGGGCCTGCTCACGGTGGTAGACGCCACCAATGTCCAGCCAGAAGCGCGCCAAACCTTCCTGTCTCTCGCGCGCGAAAACGACGTGTTTGCTGCGGCCATCGTGCTCGATCTACCCGAGAAGGTGTGCCGGGCGCGTAACGAAGGGCGCTCGGACCGAGACATCTCGCCCCACGTGATTCGCAACCAGTGTCGCGACCTGCACAGTTCGCAGCGCCGCATGCGCGACGAAGGTTTCCGCTATGTGTACACCCTTCGATCCGAGGAGGAGGTGGCCGCCTGCACGGTCGAGCGGGTGCCCTTGTGGACCGACCGCCGGGCGGAAACGGGGCCCTTCGATATCATTGGCGACGTGCATGGCTGCGCCAGCGAGCTCGAAACGCTGCTCTCCAATCTCGGGTATTCGGTTGTCCGAGACGATTCGACCCTCGGGTACGCCATTCAGCCTCCCGCTGGTCGCCGGGCGATTTTTCTGGGCGATCTGGTCGATCGTGGACCGCGCATCGCGGATGTATTGCGGATCGTCATGCATATGGTCGATGCGGGGACGGCGCTGTGCATCCCCGGCAACCACGAGCTGAAGCTGCTGCGAAAGCTGCGCGGCAAGGACGTCAAGCTGACCCACGGTCTGCGCGAGTCGGTGGAGCAGCTCGCCGCCCAGCCGCCCGCGCTAAGCCAACGGGCCGCCGACTTCATCGACACGTTGGTGAGCCACTACGTCCTCGATGGAGGTCGTCTGGTGGTGGCCCACGCGGGGCTCAAAGAGGCCTATCAAGGTCGGGCGTCGGGGCGCGTTCGGGAGTTTGCACTGTTCGGAGACACGACCGGCGAGACCGACGATCTCGGCCTGCCGGTGCGGCTCGACTGGGCCGAGGAATACCGGGGTCAGGCCATGGTGGTCTACGGACACACGCCGGTGTCCGAGGCGACCTGGCACAATCGAACGATATGCATCGATACAGGCTGCGTGTTTGGTGGCAGCCTGACGGCCCTGCGATACCCGGAGCGGGAGCTCGTGTCCGTGGAGGCGGCCGCAGTCTATTATGCCCCGGCCCGCCCGCTCGCGCCCGCGCGCACGGTTGTCTCGGACACCGGACGGGGAGGTATTCTGGACATCAACGACGTCATGGGTGTGGCGGGCGTGGAGACACGGCTGGCAGGACGCGTCAAGGTAAGACCCGAAAACGCGGCCCCGGCGCTCGAGATCATGAGCCGATTTACGGTCGATCCACGCTGGCTCATCTACCTCCCGCCGACCATGTCACCCCCCGAGACGGCCGGGGAAGGTGCCTACCTGGAGCGGCCTGCCGAGGCCTTTGCGTATTTTCGCAAGGAGGGCGTGGAGCGCGTCATGTGTCAAGAAAAGCACATGGGCTCACGCTCGGTGATCATCGTGTGCCGCGATCGGGAGACCGCACAACAGCGGTTCGCAGGGGATGATAGCTTGGGCGTCATCTACACGCGCACGGGCCGCCCGTTCTTCTCCGATCCCAAGGTGGAGCAAACCATTCTGTCCCGGCTCTCGGCGGCGCTCACCGAGAGCGGCCTGTGGGACGAGCTGTCTACGCCTTGGTTGTGCCTGGATTGTGAGCTGATGCCTTGGTCCGCGAAGGCGATGGAGCTGCTGCGAACGCAATACGCGCCGACCGGCACGGGCGCGCGAGTGGGCCTCTCGGCCGCGCAGGAAGCCCTCGCGCGGGCTCACGCCAACGGACTGGAGCTCGGAGACCTTCCTTCCAGGTTCGCGGAGCGAGCTCGGCAGGTGTCAAGGTACGTGGAAGCTTACCGTCGCTATTGCTGGCCTGTGGTTACGGTGGACGACTACAAGATCGCGCCCTTCCATGTCATGGCCGGTGAAGGCGTGGCGTACACAGGCAAGGACCACGGGTTTCACATGGAGATCCTCACGCGTCTGACGCGGGCGGACGAGCGGTTGTTTCGCCCGACGAGGCACCTGACCGTCGACCTGACCGACGAGACCAGCGTCCAGCTGGGCGTTTCATTCTGGGAAGATCTGACCGAAAACGGCGGCGAAGGGATGGTGGTCAAGCCGTACGACTTCGTGGTGCGTGGGAAGAAGGGGTTGGTGCAGCCGGCGGTGAAGGTGCGGGGGCGTGAGTACCTGCGGATTATTTATGGTCCGGAGTACACGGCTGCGGAGAACCTGGAGCGCTTGCGAGCCAGGTCGGTCTCGGCCAAGCGGTCCTTGGCGCTGCGGGAGTTTGCGCTGGGGGTGGAAGGCTTGGAGCGGTTCGTCGCGAAGGAGCCGCTGTATCGCGTCCA
>CAYLJT010000904.1:0-3235 GCA_964383995.1 uncultured Polyangiaceae bacterium | reverse complement strand
GGTCAGCAGGCCGTCGTGCTTGGCGCGAAACACTCGGCCGACGTCTGTCGGGCGGGTGTCTTGCAGGGCTCGAAGCGCCTCGCCGCCGGACACGCCGACCGCCGAGATGACCGAGGTGACGGGCCCAAGCTCCGCTTCGGCGCGCGCGAAGACCTGACGCACGCGTTCCGCCTCGCACACGTCGGTGCTCATCGCGAGCACCCGGGTGCCGCCCGCCTCGATGCCGCGAAGGGCCTTGATCCGCAGACTGATGGCGTCGTCCTCGCGGTGACTGGCTAGCCAGTCGTCCCAGGTCGTGGGTGAGGGCAGCCCCGTGCGGCTGGTCAGAACCAGGCCTTTTCGAGGCTTCTTGGCGATGTGGCGGGCGAGCGTAAGGCCCACATGTCCGAGACCACCGAGGACGACGATCACCTCGTCGTCCTGGAACGGGTCGCCTCCGGTCAGCGGCAAGGGGTCGAGCTTTTCTACGAAACGGGACGCGCCGCGCAGGGCCTCGTGGGCTTGGAGATCGGTGGATCGCAGGGCCTTCGCCAGGGCTCTCGGCGAGGCGCCCGAGACGTCGAGGGTCGAGCAGAGCACGTGGGGCAGCTCTTGCCGCACGACCCTACCCAAGGCCGCCGTGCAGGGGGCGGGGAGGGTCAGCGTCTCGTCGCCCAAGATGCGCGCGCCGCCGCGGTTCAGGAGGATGAGCCGCAGGGGGAGCTCGGGGAGGGCGCGCACGAGGTCGAGCAGGCGCAGCACGTTGGCCCGCGGATCGACCTCGTCGAAGGGCTCGTCGTAGATGACCGTCGTCGGCGAGATGTCTCGGACAGCTTGGCTCAGCGCCTCCAGATCGGTCACGACGCGCTGGGCGATGTCGGGGAGGTCTTCGGCAGGGAAGCTCGCCGCCGCTTCGGCAGGGCGTAGGATGACCCAGGGACCCGGGTCGCTGGCGCCCTCGGCGTAGACCCTTTGCCAGGTGGTCGCGTAGAGCGCGGCGCCCGACGGGGGCGCGCTCGCGGCACTCCAGTTCGCGGCCTCAAAGGTCTGGAAGAAGCGCTCGCGCTCGAAGGGGTAGGTGGGCAGGGGCACGCGTCGTCGCGCTTCGTCGTCGTAGAGGCGCGTGAGGTCGAGGTCGACCCCGCGACTGGCCAGGGAGCCCAAGGCGGACAGCCAGACGTCTTGTTCTTCCGTGGGGTCTTCCGGTGTGCGCATGGTCGCCACCACCTCGGTGCTGCCCATGCGACGAGCAAGCCCGAGCAGCGTGCGACCCGGGCCGACCTCCACGAACAGCGCCTTCGGCGAGACCCTCGCGGCAGCGAACGCGTCGGCGAAACGCACGGGCTTGCGCAGGTGACCTCCCCAATAGCTCGCGTCGAGCGCCTCGGCGTCGGTGAGCAGGCGCCCGCTCACCGTGGAAAGGATGGGAATGGCAGGTGGACGCCGCGCGACGCGCTCGACGAGCGCGGTAAGCGGGCCGATGGCAGGATCCATCATGCGCGAATGGAAAGCCCGCGTGGCGGCGAGCCGCCGCACCGCTACGCGACGGGCCCTGAGCGCCGCCTCGGCCGCCGAAATGGCCTCGGGGGTGCCCGACAATACGGTCAGATCCGGCGCGTTCTGCACAGCAACGTCCAGGTCGGAGAAGCCCCGCAGCTCGGCCTCCGGCAAGGTGACGGCCAGCATCGCGCCGGGAGCCAGGTCGTCCATGATACGCCCTCGCGCGATCACGAGGTGCATGGCGTCTTCGAGGGTCAGGACGCCCGCGACGACCGCCGCGGTCAGCTCCCCGACGCTGTGGCCCACGAGCAGGGTAGGTCGCACGCCGAGCTCCACCAGGAACGACGCCAGGGCGTACTCGACGGCCAGCAGCGCCGGCTGCACCAGCGACGTGCGATCGAGGGAAGCTTCAGCGCCAAAGACAAGCTCCCTCAGGTCGCCTTTGAGGTGGGGGAGGGCGGCCTCGGCGGCGCGATCGAAGGCCCGGCGGAACAGGGGCTCGGAGGCGTACAGGCCCGCGGCCATGCGCGGCGACTGACTGCCCTGACCTGGGAAGAGAAAGATGACCTCGGGGGCTTCCACGACGAAGTGATTCGGCGTCGGCGCCTCCAGGCGACGTCGGGCTTCTTCGACGTCGTGCGCAAGGACAAACGTGCGGTGCTCCCAACGCCGTCTACCCACGAACAGCGTGTGCGCGACGTCTGCCAAGGGTAGCTCGGGGTGCCGCGCGAGGTGCTCCGCGAGGCGGCTTTTTTGGCTCTCCAGGGCTGTGTGAGTACGCGCCGACAGCAACAACAAGTGGCTTTGCCGCTGGCTCGCCGCCGCGTCCAGCTCGGGAGCTTCTTCCAGGACCACATGGGCGTTCGTGCCGCCCACGCCGAACGAGCTGACCCCGGCCCGACGCGGATGATCCCCTCGGGGCCAGTCGCGCAGCGCGGTGTTGACATAGAAGGGCGAATGCTCGAAGTCGATTTGGGGGTTGGGCTTTTCGAAGAAGAGGCTCGGCGGAATTTGTCGGTGTTGCAGGGCGAGGATGGTCTTGATGAGACCTCCCACGCCGGCCGCCGAGCTCATGTGCCCGAGGTTGCTCTTGACCGAGCCGATGGCGCAGTAGCCTTTGCGAGCCGTTTTGTGGCGGAATACCTCGGTCAGCGCGGCCATCTCGATGGGATCGCCGAGGGGGGTGCCGGTGCCGTGGGCCTCGACGTAGTCGATGGTGTCGGGAGAAATGTCTGCGACAGCCTGGGCCAGGGTGATGACCTCCGCCTGACCTTCCACGCTCGGCGCGGTGAAGGCCATCTTTTTCGCACCGTCGTTGTTGACCGCGCCGCCCAGGATGACCGCGCGGATCGTGTCCCCGGCGGCGAGGGCGTCGTCGAGCCGCTTCAGGACCACGATGCCGCAGCCATCGCCGCCCACCGTGCCGCGAGACTTCGCGTCGAAGGTGCGGCAATGACCGTCCGGAGAGAGGATGCCACCTTCCTGGTACAGGTAGCCCGCGCGCTGCGGGAAGGCCACGCACACCCCGCCCGCGAGGGCCATGTCGCATTGGTAGTCCATGAGCGCGCGGGCGGCCATGTGCACCGCCACGAGGGAGGTCGAGCAGGCGGTTTGCACGGTAACCGCCGGCCCGCGGAGATCAAGCTTGTAGGCGACGCGCGTGGCAAGGTAGTCCTTGTCATTGCCAATCAAGCTCAGTAAATCGTGGGTCCACATCAGGAGGTGACCCACCGCGTACGAGTTGACGTCGGCGCCG
>CAYLJT010000903.1:0-3250 GCA_964383995.1 uncultured Polyangiaceae bacterium | reverse complement strand
CAGTCGATGGCCGTACGGGCCCGCGCACGAGCAGCCGCCGCGGGCCTGGATGCCAAAGAGGTCGTTGAGCAAGGCGACCACGAAGTTGTGGTGCAAATAGCCCTCGTCGTGGTGGACGACGAACGACACGATGGACAGACGCCAGTGGCTCTTGCTGCCCAAAATACGCAGTTTGGGGTTTTCGCTCCACGAGGCGATTGCCTTGGAGATATAGGCCTCTTCGCGCTGTCGAATGAGCTCCTCACCCACGGCGTCTTTGAGCTGGAACACGAGGCCCGCGCGGATCGACTCGATGATCGCCGGGGTGCCGCCCTCTTCGCGGTGCACCGGATCTTCCAGGTATTGGTGCTCCACCGGGCTGACATAGGCCACTGTGCCCCCGCCCGGCACCGTCGGCACATGGTTCTTGAAGAGAGAGCGCTTGGCGACGAGCACGCCCGGTGTCCCCGGCCCGCCGATGAACTTGTGCGGCGAGATGAACAAGGCATCTTGATAGGCCAGGGGGTCGTCTTTGGGGTTCATGTCGATGGCGACATAGGGCCCTGCGGCGGCGTAGTCCCAAAAGGCCAGGGCGCCGTGCTCGTGCAGGAGGCGGCTTATCGCGCGCACGTCCGACGCGATGCCGGTGACATTGGAGGCGGCCGAGAAGCTGCCAATGCGAAGGGGCCTGTGGGCGTGCCGAACGAGCTCTTCGCGCAACTGTTGTTGGTTGATACTGCCGTTCTCGTCTTCGTCGATGGTGACGACGCGGGCAATCGACTCTCGCCAAGGGAGCTCGTTCGAGTGGTGCTCGTAGGGGCCAATGAACACCACCGGCCGCTCTTCTTCGGGGATGTGGCGGTTCAAGCCGAAACGCGCGTCGAGCCCCCGCGGGATGCGCAGCTCGAGCACGCCCACGAGCTTGTTGATCGCCGCCGTCGCGCCCGAGCCCGCGAAGATCACGCAGTCGCCCTCGCCTCCGCCCACGGCCTGGCGGATGATTTCCCGGGCATCTTCACGGAAGCGCGTGGTTTGCAGCCCCGTGCCCGAGGTCTCGGTGTGCGTGTTCGCGTAGAGCGGCATCACCTCGTCGTGAATGAACTCCTCGATGAAACGCAGGGATCGACCCGATGCGGTGTAGTCCGCGTAGGTTACGCGTCGGGGACCATAGGGCCCTTCGAGCACCTGATCGTCGCCGATGATCGAGCCGCGAATCGTATCGAGGAGCCGTCGTCCTCGTTCAGGCATAGGCCGCACGGTCGCGCGAGGGGCCGCTGTCGTCAAGATGGGCAGCAGAGCCGCGGGCGAAACCGAGCTTCCGCGCTATGATTGGGCCCCCATGTGGTCCATCGATACCAACAAAATGCGTATGCCCAGCGCGGACGGCGCTCTTCCTGGCCGCGAAGCTCGGATGCCCGTCCCCGCCCAACACTTCGTCAACGGTCATCCCATCGCCCCGCCGTTTCCCGAGAACATGCGCCGCGCGGTGTTCGGAATGGGCTGTTTTTGGGGCGCAGAACGAAAATTCTGGCAGGTGCCCGGGGTGTTCTCCACCGCCGTGGGCTACGCCGGGGGCTACACGCCGAACCCCACCTACCGCGAGGTTTGTAGCGGTCTCACGGGCCACACCGAGGTGGTCCTCGCGGTCTTCGATCCGAAGATCGTGCGCTTCGAGGCGCTCCTCAAGGTGTTTTGGGAGAACCACGACCCCACGCAGGGGATGCGTCAGGGTAACGATCACGGCACGCAATATCGCTCCGCGATCTACTGGGCCGACGCCGAGCAAAGGCAGCTCGCCGAGGCATCCAAGCTGGCCTACGCCGACAAGCTGGTGCTCGCCGGCTTCGATCCGATTACCACCGAGATCGCCGAGGCCGGCGAGTTTTATTACGCCGAGGAGTACCACCAGCAATACCTCGCCAAAAATCCCGGCGGCTATTGCGGTCTCGGGGGCACGGGCGTCGCTTGCCCGGTGGGCCTCGCGCAGCTCGTTTGACATCCAACGAATCGCCAAGAACGCATGAGCTAGGCCGATTTCGCGTCGTCTTCCAGCACGTCGCCGAGGGCCTCCACGCGCGCGATGACCTCGCTCAGGGTGCCCGAGGCGCCTTCGAGATCCGAGCCCGCGTAGCGCGCGAGCACGAGCTGCGTGCGCAGCGCTCCCACCAAGTCGGCGAGCTCCTCCAAGGTGCGCGCATCGCGATCCCGCAGGGCGTAGAGGCGCTTGACGTTATCGTGGTGCAAGCGCGCGGTGGCGACCGCCCGGGGCAGGGCGTTGTCCTTTTCCAGCGCGCGGAGCCGGGCGAGGGCCGCGTCGACGTCGAACGCGTCCTTCTTCAACAGCTCATCGAGCTCGCCGATGCGCGCCGAGGCGCGCGCCACCTCGGCTTCGATTTTGGTGGCCGCTTCGCGCGGCAACAGGGCTTCGAGGGGCGTGCCTTGGGAGGCCTCGATGGCTTCGCGCAGCGCCGAGACAACGCGCTTTTCCGGCGCGAGCTCCGCGCGTTTCGTGGACCGTGCCCCGCGCGACGTGAGCGCGATCGGGGCCCACAACGGCCACAGCGGGATGGCGACGGCGGCCTCCGCCGCGGCCCTCGGCCCGCCCATCGGAGCCGTTCTGTAGATCGCTACGCTGCACGCCACGCCCACCAGCAGATAGAGCGCGATCAGATCGCCGAGGCTCACGGGGCGCTCCGCGTCGAGCCCACGTCGCGTTGATGGTCGTAGGGCTCGTCCTCCGCGCGGTCGCGCAGGTCGTTCTCGTAGATGCCCAGGGAAGAGCGCGAGCTCGTGAGCACGGCGTCGGCGAAGCTGCCCTCGCGGGCGCGCAAGAAGGGCGTTCCGACGGTCGTCGGCCGCACGAGGTAAGGTCGCAAGATCCACGAGGTTTGCCCACCGATGGCGAAGAACACCGCGATGAAGGCGGCTGTTGTGAGCCCACGGAAGGGCGCCGAGCCCAGGCCGCGCAGGAGCACGGAGAGCGCCGCGAGCCCTGCCACGCCGTAGGCCACCGAGGCCAGCACCGCCGAGCCATGGTAGCTCGCGCCCCAGTCGATGAACAGCCACAGGGCCGGCGTGAGCGCCAGGAGCACCAACGAACAACGGGCCGCGGCGGCCAGCGAGAGCGAAAGGATCGAGCGGAAGGCGAGGGGGCGCCCGAAGGCCGCCGCAATGGCATGGAAAGCCGGCGCCGCGATGGCCAGTGTAGCGAGCAGCGCCATAGGCACCTTGAGGGCGCCATAGGCTATTTGCGCGCCTCCGCGGAAGGTGC
>CAYLJT010000902.1:0-3278 GCA_964383995.1 uncultured Polyangiaceae bacterium | reverse complement strand
AGGTGTTTTTCGCTTGGCCACGCGGGGCGTTTACTACACCCAGGGCCCCCCGGCGCGCACAAATCGCGGCGGAAATCGTGTTAGAAGCCGCCCATGAGCACCCGGAACCTGGACACCAGCGTTGGCTCGGAGGTCCTCCTCCGCGAGGCCGAGGCCGAGCGTGAAAGAGCGGCCTTTGTCGCCGAAAGCAAAAAAAATCTCGGCCAGCGTTGTCCCGAGTGCGGCGCCCTCGGCAGCCTCGAAGAGGTCGACGGTGTCACCCGGTGCATCGACTGCGACATGGAGATTCTTGCTGCGAGCGCCCTCGGTGGCCTCGGTCGGAAATGAGGTTTTTGATGCGAGCTCGATTTGCGTTGGTGGCCCTGTTGGGCGTCGTCGCGTGTGGGGGAGCCGAGGCACCTTCGCCCGTTTCCGTGTCGCCGATCCCCGCCTTCGCGGGGCAGCCCGTCGCGGCCAAACCATCCACGCCGGCCCCCGCCCAGGCCCCGAAGGAGGTCCCTTTGAGTGAGAAAATTGCCCGCTTCAGCCCGGCAAAAGTCACCGCCGATGTCTCCAAGCTGCCCAAGGCCGAGCGCGACGCCCTCGATCATCTGATCGCCGCATCGAAGCTCCTCGATCCCATCTTCGACCGCCAGGCCTACGCACAAAACCCCGAGCTCCGCGCCAAGCTCGCGCAAGACACCTCCGCCGAAGGAAAGGACAAGCTCGCCTACTTCGACATCATGCGCGGCCCTTGGGATCGCCAAGATCACTTTCGCCCCTTCGCGATCGACATCCCCCGTCCCCTCGGCGGCGGCTTCTACCCCAGCGACTTGACCGCCGACGAGTTCAAGAAGTGGGTCGCCGACCACCCCGACGACAAGAAGGCCTTCGAAGATCTCACGACGGTCATCGTGCGCGACGGCAAGGACCTCAAGGCCAAGCGCTTTGGCGAGGTCTACGCCGAGTGGCTGAAGCCCGCCGCCGAGCACATGGAAAAGGCCGCAAAAGCCACGAAAAACCGCAGTTTGGCCAAGTTTCTCCGCTCCCGCGCCGCGGCCTTTTCGTCCGACGACTATTACCAATCCGACAAAGACTGGATGGATCTCGACAGCATCGTCGAGGTCACCATCGGCCCCTACGAGACCTACGAAGACGAGCTCTTCAGCTACAAAGCGTCGTTCGAGTCCTTCGTCACCGTCGCCGATCCCGCGGCTTCGAAGGACCTCGCGAAGTACAAGAAGCTCCTGCCCGAGATGGAGCAGCACCTGCCCGTGCCCGACGAGGTGAAGACCAAGCGCGGCGCCGAGAGCCCGATTCGCGTGGTCGATTTGGTGTTCAGCGCGGGCGACGCGCGCAAGAGCGTGCAGACCATCGCCTTCAACTTGCCCAACGATGAGCGCGTGCGCTCCGAGAAGGGCGCCAAGAAGGTCATGCTGCGCAACGTCATTCAGACCAAGTTCGACCTCATCATGCGCCCCATCGCCGAGCGCATCTTGGATCCGTCGCACCTGCCTTACCTATCGGCCGACGCCTTTTTCAACGAGGTTTTGTTCCACGAGCTGTCCCACAGCTTGGGGCCCGCGTTCACCATGAAAGACGGCAAGAAGGTCGAGGTGCGCATCGCCCTCGAAGCGGCACAGTCGGCCCTCGAAGAGGGCAAAGCCGACGTGATGGGCGCCTACAACGTGCTCTTCATGATCGACCGCGGCGAGTTCCCGAAGGACTTCCGCGACAAGCTCTTGGTGTCCTATTTCGCGGGCCTCTTCCGCAGCACGCGGTTTGGCGTATCCGAGGCCCACGGCAAGGGCGCGGCCATGCAGATCAACCGCTTCATCGAAGCGGGCGCGGCCAGCGTCGACGCCAACGGGCGCTTCAAGATCGACCTTCCCAAGCTCGAAGCCGCGATCAAGGATCTTGTCCGAGACATTTGCATGATCCAGCACAAGGGCGACAAAGCCGCCGCCGAGGCCCTCCTCGCCAAGTACGGCGTGGTCAGCGAGCCCATGAAGCACGCCCTCAGCGGTCTGTCCGACGTGCCCGTCGACCTGCGCCCGAGCTATCCCCTCGCCGGGGAATGAGCCTCGCGCCCCGATCCTCTGCTACATTCGACGCTTGATGGCCTCTTCCGCCGCGCGAGAGATATTCCGCGACGATCTCTTCGTGCTGACCGAAGAGGCGGGGGGACGGTTGATTCGCGCGCGCCGCACCGCGGAGCCGCTCACCACGGCGGGCCTCGCCGAGGTGGCCGATCGCTTCTTGCGCCTCTACCCCATGGCCCTGCGCAAGCGCCTCGTGTTGCTCGTCGATACGCGCGAGGCGCCGCTGCTTGCGAGCAATCACATGGAGCAGTCGATGGCCGCTGCGGTGGGTCGCGTGCTCGAAGGCTTCGCGCGTCACGCGTTGCTGGTGCGCACGGCGGTGGGTCGGCTGCAGGCCCAGCGCATCGATCGTGAGCGCGGCGGCACCGCCACCATCTTCGACGACGAAGGCGAGGCGCTGAGCTATTTGCTCGAAGACGATCCCGTCTCTTCCATTCGAAAGCCCCGCTCTTCGCGCTTTTAGAGAGCACGCCAGAAACGCTCGCGGAGGGGCGGCGTAACATGGGTCGATGGCCCGGAACGATCCCCCTTCGTCCGAGATAACCCCCGAGGCGCTCTACCAGTCGCGCCGACAATTTCTGAAAAACGCCGTGGGCTTCGCGGGCACGGCGGCGGCCCTCGGTGGCGGCCTCGTGGCGCTCACAGGGCAGGGGCGGCCCGAGGTGATCGAAGCCGATGCGCTCCCTTCGTTCGCGGGGGCCGATGGTGGGCTCGCCGATGGAGGCATCGCGAAGAGCAGCAAATGGGTGCTCGACGAGACCACGACGAGCTTCGAAGACATCACCACCTACAACAATTTCTACGAGCTCGGTCTCGGCAAAGGGGACCCCGCCGAGAACGCCGCCACGCTGAAACCAAGGCCCTGGACGCTCAGCATCGAGGGTGAGGTCGAGGAGCCGAAGACCCTCGACATCGACACGCTGCTCGCGCGTTTTCCGGTGGAGGAGCGCGTGCACCGCATGCGCTGCGTCGAGGCCTGGTCGATGGTGATCCCTTGGCTCGGCTTCCCCTTGGCGGACCTCGTGAAGTGGGTGCGCCCGACCTCGCGCGCGAAGTACGTGGCCTTCGAGACGCTCCTCGATCCGGTGCAACTTCCCCTGCAAAACAAGGACATTTTGCCTTGGCCTTACGTCGAGGGCCTGCGCATCGACGAGGCGACGCACCCCCTCGCGCTGCTCTCGGTGGGCCTCTACGGCA
>CAYLJT010000901.1:0-3281 GCA_964383995.1 uncultured Polyangiaceae bacterium | reverse complement strand
AACCGCGACGGGCGCGGGGGGCATGGGAGCCACCGCCACGGGCGCCGAGACAACCGGCGCTACACGCGCAGGTGCAGGCACCGAAGCGGGACGTAGACCGGCACTGCCGGTCCCGAGCGCCGTGGGCTCCTCCGAGGGACCCGCGCTGCGCACCGCCGAGACACCGTGCGGGGGAGTGCCCGCGGTGAACTTCTTCGGGGACGCATCACGCGGAAGTTCCGCCCCGCAACCGAGGCAAAACTTGTAGTGGTCCTGATTCTCCTTCGCACACTTCGGACAGGTGATCACCGAGCCTCCGATGGGGCATAGCCGGTCGGCCGCGGCGGAGCATACGCGCGGTCTGCGGCCCGTGTCGACATCCTTGGGACGAGAGCGATGGGCGGGCGAGGAGGACCCACAAAAACGCCATGAACCAACAGCGAAAGGCAGCTATTGGCTGAAAAATTCGCAAAAAGACGGGCGATTTTTTGCGCCGATCGCCCACGGGAGCGACGCCAAGCGTCGACATGCCTCGCGGCGAGCAGCACGAGGAGGTCGCGGAGCGACTTTGAGTTGGTACTAATGGGGGTCGATGCGTCGACGCGGAGACCACCGCGTGGACCCGGATTGGCGAGGCAACGTTGAAGACCTTGTTCTTGGGATGCGCGGCGGTTCTCGTGTGGGCGACCGCGCTCGTCGGCTGCAGCGATGACTCTTCTGGAGGTGCGAGCGGATCGGGGGGCTCGACGGGCACCTCGTCGACGGCGACGGGCTCGGGCGGCGAAGGCACGGGGGGATTCGCGCCGCTCAATCCGGTGACGTGGACGCCATTGCCCAGCGAAAATGCACCCTCCGCGCGGGCCTTGCACACCGCCGTGTGGACCGGGTCGAAGATGATCGTGTGGGGCGGACGAACTTACGATTCGCCCGAAGCGACGGCGTCGGGGGCCATCTACGATCCCGCGACGAAGACTTGGACGCCGACCTCGATGACCGGTGCGCCTGCGCCGCGTCTCGGACATGCGGCCACGTGGACGGGGTCGAAAATGCTTATTTGGGGCGGTTTTGGCGCGGCCGACTACGAGCCCAACGGCGCCGCTTACGATCCCGCGACGGACACCTGGAGCCCCATGGCATCGGCGGGACAGCCGGGCACGCGGCTCTTTTTTGGTGCGGCGTGGACGGGCAGCGTGTGGGCCATCTGGGGCGGAGCGCGCGCGTCAACCGTGCTCGGCGACGGCGCCACCTACGACCCTTCGACGGACCAATGGACGTCCATGCCGGGCGGCGGCGCGCCTTCGAAGCGCTTCAATCCCGCGTTCGTTTGGACCGGTACAAAGATCGTCTCGTGGAGCGGGTACGACTTCTTCGACTGGTTTGCGACGGGCGCCTACTTCGATCCGAGCGCGGGCACTTGGGGCCCCGCGGTGAGCCAGCAAAACGCGCCGCCGCTGCGCGATCGACCGATGTTCGCAAACGCCGATGGCAAGATGATGGTGTGGGGCGGTTGGAACGGCGGTCCCTATCTCGATACCGGCGGCGTGCTCGATCCCGAGGGCGCGAACGGGGGCACGTGGAGCGCGATGAGCGACGACGGCGCGCCCTCGCCGCGCGCCGAATCGGTGGCCGTGTGGACCGGCGAAGACTTCTTCGTTTGGGGCGGCTGCGGCTCCGATCTGTGCGCGGTGACGTACGGCGACGGCGCGCGCTACCAACCCGGTGGGGGCGGCGGCAAGTGGACGGCGATCCCTACGCAAGCGGGTCTCTCGAAACGACGCGGTGCGACGGCCGTCGTGACGGGCACGGCGATCCTCGTTTGGGGCGGTCGCAGCGACGAGAACACGCTGCTCGGCGACGGCGCCGAAGCATCGCTCTAGCGCTCCGCAACGACGCCCCGCGCGATCACGCGCGACACCGGGTTGGCGCCAAATTCATAGGCCAAAAGCCGATGATCGTCGCCCTCACACAAGAGCACGTCGGCTCGTTTGCCCACCTCGAGGCTGCCCACAGCGTGGGCCCTCCGGATCGCGTGCGCGGCGTTGATGGTGGCGGCGACGAGCGCTTCGCTCACCGACATGCGCATGGCGCGACAGGCGATTTGAAGCATCATCGGCATCGACACGCTGGGCGACGAGCCGGGGTTGTGATCGGTCGCGAGGGCCACGGGAACGCCCGCTTCGATCAGCGCGCGCGCCGGAGCGTAGCGGTCGAGCGCGAGGTGAAACGGCACGCCCGGCAAGAGCACGGCGACGGGGCATGTCTCGGCCTTCGCGAGGGCCTCGATGGTCGCTTCGTTGGTGTGTTCCAGGTGATCGACGCTGGTCGCGCCGAGCGCGATGCCAAGCTCCACCGCGCCCTGCGAGCCAAACTGGTCCGCGTGGATTTTGAGGCCTAAATGAAGGGTTTTTGCGTGGCTGAGCAGGCGCCGCGCCTCGTCGACCGCGTAGGCGCCGTCTTCGACGAACACGTCGACGAACTCCGCGAGGCCTCGCTCCGCCACGAGACCCATCATCTGCTCCACGAGGTCGAGGTAGCCCGCGCGGTCCGAGGCCCGTTCGAGGGGCACGACATGGGCCCCGAGGTAGGTCGTGACGATCTCGATCGGAAGCCGTTTCCCAAGGGCCTGCGCGACCTCCAAGCAGCGCATTTCGGTCTCCCGATCGAGGCCATAGCCGCTCTTGATTTCGATTGTGGTCGTGCCGTGCGCAAGGCACGCCCTGGCGCGGCGCAGGGCGCCTTCGAGCAGCGCGTCGAAGCCCGCACCGCGCGTCGCGCCCACGGTGCGTTGGATGCCGCCGCCCTCGCGCAAGATATCGAGGTAGGCCTTGCCCGCGAGGCGCGCCTCCCACTCGTCGGCGCGGTGGCCGGCGTACACGAGGTGGGTGTGCGGATCGACGAAGCCGGGGAGCACCACGTGGTGGCTTGCGTCGACGACGTGCCTGGGATCCCACGCGCGCAGCACCTCGTCGGTGTTGCCCACGGCGACAATCACGCCTTCGTCGAAGACCACCGCGCCATCGCGCAGCGCGCCGAGGGCGCCTTGCTTTGCGCCGCGCGCGGGCTCGCGCGAGAAGCCCGCGCAGGTGACGAGCTCGCGCGCGTGGATGACGGCCCCCGCAGCTTGCCGCTTCACGGCAGCACGAGGCCCTTCTTTTGTGCGGTTTCGAGGGCCTCTGGGTAGCCCGCGATGGCGTGGCGCGCGACCCCCACGCCGGGATCCACGGTCAGCACCCGTTCGAGCCGCGTCTCGCGCGCGTCCGTGCCGTCGGCGACGATCACCATGCCGGCGTGGAGCGAGCTGC
>CAYLJT010000900.1:0-3281 GCA_964383995.1 uncultured Polyangiaceae bacterium | reverse complement strand
TGGCAAGGTTGACCTTGAGGCGCATCCGCCCTTCGATCGGGCGTGGTGCCAACGGTTGGACCCTGCCATTGGCATCACCCCTCGCCTACCCTGTCACGGCCTTGCCAACATCCTAAGCGCGGCCTCCGTTTGCACCAAGAACGCCTCTTGTGGGCGAGTTTCGATGGCCCCCGGGCGCACCTCGCGCACCAGCTTCACCGCCGCTTCCACGCCGAATCCTTGCGCCACAAGGCATGCTGCCGCCACCAGGCCTGTGCGGCCTAGGCCGCCTCGGCAATGCACAACGACGGTGGTTCCCGCCGCCACTTCGCTCAGGATTTGCGCCACAAGGTCCACGAATGCAGAGGGGTTGTCGGGCACGCTGGCGTCTACGATGGGAAACCGGGTGACCCTCAGGCCTAGCGCCTCGGCTCGTTCCACCAGGGTGGGGATCCCTAGGCTCACAAGCTCGTGGTCCTCGATTAGGGAGACCAGCGTCTTGGTCGCATAAACGTCGCGCAAACGCAGCAGGTCGCTGTCCAGATCGCGGGCCCAAGCTCCTGTCACGCCCCGGTGGCGCTTGCCTGGTGCAAAGGTCAACCCGACCTTTCCCGGAAGCCGCAATGCATCGCTGGGAAGAAACGGAACCTGAATGGGGTGGGTGGCCGAAGTGCGCTCGTTCATGGGTTGCACTGGTTCGCCGTGAAGCTGACGAAGAGGTCACAAGAATACACACTGGGAGCTGATTGCACGCCTTGCCGGGTTCATGCCGCCTCCCGTCGGAGCTCTGCACGTCGCACCGCGCGAGCCTCTCGGACAAGATCGAGCTTCTTGTGGCGCTGTGCGAGTATGGCCGTTCTACGACCAGCGAGGGAGTCCGGGTAGCGCGCGCGCTCCTGGATGCACTCTCTTTCCGAGCAGACGCGCACGAAGTAGGTGACAAAGAGGGTCTCGTCGCAGAGCGTCCGTCGGTTTCGCGGCTGGTGCGATACCTACTCGACCGCCGTGATGATGCCTCTGCCGGCGGGCTTCGATCCGTAGCGGAGCTCGAACCGGAAGCCCGGTCCGAGCATGTGCTCGTACAAGGAAGAAAACGTGACTTCGCCTACTTCACCGCGGTGCAGGCCGCGCTCGACGGACCTCATCTCGGCCCTCAGCGGCTCGACACTGAACATGAGCTCGACGCCGCCCGGGACGTCGTCCGCCAGGCGCTCGAGCGCGCCGCCTTTTTGCAGGTAGACCATAGCGCGGCCACGCGAGCGGAACGACGTCGAGCCCGCGGCCACCAGCATGAGGCCCGGAGACAGCGCAAATTCAGTCGCAATCTCTCCGAGGCGGAGCGTGACCGGATTGCCGACGCGCACCTCGACCACGTCGATCGAGGGCGGCGTCTCGAACGCGAGGCCTCGAACGACGTCGAGCTTGGCGCCGACCACCGGAGTGCCCTGTTCGACCCGGCCGCTGATGGTGACGCCATCGCTCTCGACCGTCTCGATCACCATGCGGAACGGCCCGTTGGTGTCGATGTTCGACCCGGAGAACTGCTCGTCCATCGCCGCAATGAGCTGCTCGAGGCCCCCGCACGTGTCGTCCACCCGGCCCGCGCTCAACGTCTCGAGGGCCTTCAGTGCCGACCCTCCACCGGTTCGGATGACCTTCGGGTCCGCGAAGCCGTTCTTCTCCAGGAGCTCGCGGACCTCGGTGGCAACCTCCTCGATGTTCGAGGTTTCGGAGGGGTCGAGGAGGTCGGCCTTGTTCACGAACGCGATCACTTTCTTGATACCGATGGCGCGCGCCAATTTGACGTGCTCGCGGGTATCCCGCTCGCCACCGAAGCCGGCGCTCACGACCAGAATGGCGCCCACGGGCGGGGCCGCCCTCAGCATGAGATCCGCGTAGATGTCTTTCGGGTAGCGATCGACGACTTCGTAGCACCGCGTGGCCGACGAGATGGAGACGCGGGCGCCGTGCATCTGCACGCCCCCGACCGCCTCCACCCGCGCTTGGGTTATGTCTTCGACCGTCACGCCCTGCCCGCCGTGGCGCTTGGTTGTGTACTGACTGAGGGCTGCCAGCACGGTAGACTTGCCGTGTTCGGCGTGACCGAGCATGACGACCTGGGCAACGGGCTTGGACATGCGGACTCCCTTTGTGATGCGAGCGACCATGATGCGTGGTAGTCGCGCCGCTGTCATCCTCGTCGACAGCGCGTAGGCACAACAAGACCCATTTTTCCTCCCAGCTTCGCCGCCGGCGCCGTGCCGCAGCCCCGTCGCCGCCCTTCTTCGGTGCCGTTTGGGGCTCGGGCCGCGCTGCTTTCCCCGTCCGAGCCGCCCTCGGGCCCGCCATTTCGACCACGAAGGCACACATCAGCCCCCCGGCCCAGCGGCCCGCCGTCGCAAACCGCACCACCGCTTGCCATCTTTGTTACGCCGCCTCGCCCATTGCCTTCTGGCGCAGCACGGTGCTGGCCCCATACGGCGGACCCCGACTCGGAGCGCGCTCCGACACGGCAGCTTGCTCCCCTATTGAAGTGAGAAACCGAGCAACGCTGTTCGGGTCCGTCACCATCGCGACCAGGCGCATTCTACCGTGGCAGTTGGGGCAATCCAGCACATCCACCCCGAACGTCCTCCTCAGAAGCTCCGCCCACGGTCGGTACGTGACCGAACGCTTCGGCCGCGCCACCGCGTCGGCTGGTGCTTCAGGGGGCTAGGGTGCGATTCGTTTTCGCGACGGGCTCGCCGGTGCCAGCACACCCGCGTACTTGACTACCTGGTAGCGCGGTGGCGGCACGCTGGCGGCAAGGCGGCACAAGCAAGGAAAGTGGGGCCATGTCCACTGCGACCATCCCGTCGGAATAAGTGCGGCGCCGGCCTTCAACGGCGTGACGTGGTCCTTCCAAGGCGTCATGAACACTGGGCTCGCCACGGGCTCGCGCGGCTTGGCGGCGGTGGTGACGGGCGCGAACGTCACGCTCGTCCCCACGACGACCGAGGCGGAGCAGAACAACCTCGTCCGCGTGGTCGACGACGGCTGGATGACCCCGCCGGTCACGGTGATCGCGACGGCGGGGCCGAGCACGGTATTCCGGGGCGTGGCCCTCTCGCCGAACTAACGATCTCGTTTTGGCGCGCGAGGATGAGCTCGTGTGCTCGATAGAGGTGAGCGCGTCATCTCGCCGCGCCGGCTCTTCCGCCGCGGCCGACGGAGGTGACCTTCAACGAAGCTTCACCGCGCGAATTCGATGGTTGCCAGCGTCAGCAATGTAGAGCCAACCGCTCCGCCAGTCGACTCCAAGG
>CAYLJT010000899.1:0-3282 GCA_964383995.1 uncultured Polyangiaceae bacterium | reverse complement strand
AAGATCCGATTTGAACCGCCACGGGCCGTCCAGCCTGCTCCCAGGCGGACAAGCCGCGGGCCAGGGCCGCCTCGGTGCGCGGGCCAAAGAGAGGCGGCGCCTCGGACAGGTCGAACAACAACGCATGCGCAGGACGTTGCGCGAGGATCACGATGGCATCCACCATCAGCTCGGCCATCGCCGCGCCCTGCGACCAGTCCAGGTCCGACCGCGACCAAACGGTGCAAACGATGAGGCCGTTCGGCAACAGCTCGATGCGGTAGTTGTCACCTCCGGCGTGAACCACCGGGATGCCGCCACGCGCGCCGCTCCCCGCGGAGCTCACCGCGCGACCTGGGCCTTTCCGGCAAGCTCGGCCGATGCCTTCAAAGCCGTGGTGTAGCCGAGGAGGGGGAATGTCAGCGACACCGCCTTGGTGGTTGGATCGATCTTGACGCTGCCATTGCTGGGCGCGACGGCGCCGTTCAGCGCGAGGGCGTCTACCCTGCCGGCCGCGGCGATCATGCCGTCGATGTCGTTGTCTGGGGAGAGCGCCGCCGCCTTGACGTAGTCGACCGACTGCGCCTCTGCGAAGACTCCCACGGTGTAAAACAGGGCGGCGACCGCCTCAGCCTGATTTCGACCCCGGAACCACACGCCCACGTCGCGATAACGCAGATGCGCACAGCGCGCGACGAGGCCGGCCAAACTGGCATTCGTGTCGACAGCCACCTGCTCCGAGAGCGCCAAAATGCGATCATGCACCTCGCTCTTCGTCATCAGCGCCGTCACATATCCTCCGGAGAACCGTAGAACGACGGCGTCAAACCCTTTGGTGCGCTCGGCGAGCTTGGCGTCGAACCCGGGAGCGACCGTCACTTCGCCGCTCAGCGAGTCGAGGATGGGATCGCCCGTAACTGCCAGTTTGCCGCCTGACAAGAGCTTGGTGAGAGCAGGGTGCTGGGCGAGCGGCTCGCTCGTCTTCGCAGCCAGCCAGAGCTCCGTCACCCAGCCTTCCATGCCGAACTGGTCAATCGGGCGCCCATGGAAGATATTGGCACGCTCGCTCTCGCAGGTGGTCCGCATGCGCTCCGCGCGCTCGGACTCGGGCTCGCCCACGGGAGCGATGGGCGCTGTGTCCCCGGACGCGTCCGGGCGCATCAAGAACCAGGCGATCGACCCGAGCAGCGCGATGCCGAGGGCGGCGCCGACGTACACGAGGGGGCTCCGCCCGCCCTCGTTCGTCCCGGGCCGGCCTCCGGTCGCCTTTTGGTGCGCTTCGATCAGGCGGCGCGAGACCTCGACGGCCTTTCGCTCGCGCATGTCGGGGGGCAAGACCGACCACTGTTCGAGCACCCAATGCACGTCGACCGAGATCGGCGGCCCCCCCTGGTGAAGCTCGGCCTGGTTGCCTCGAATCACGACCGTGCCCGCGATCCCGTGCCGGGGCAAAACGTCGCGAATGGCGGCTGCGAGATCGTCCGCAACGCGCCGCGACTCGTGGGCGATCTCGCTTGCGGTAACGGGGGCGTTGCTGGGGGGTCGCGGGGTCACGAGGGATGGGTCTCGAAGGGTTACCTTACAGCGCCGCGGGGTGAGTCGGTAGGCCCGCCCGCAAAAGCTACGCGGCCGGCGTGCTGAGCAGCTTGGCGAGCTCCCCGGACTCGTACATCGCGTAGAGAATGTCGCTTCCGCCAACGAATTTCCCTTCGACGTACACCTGGGGGATGGTCGGCCAGTTGGAAAAATCCTTGATTCCCTGGCGAATCGCCGGGTCCGCGAGGACGTTCACGTCCTTGAAGGGCACCCCGGTGGTCTTGAGGATTTCGACCGCGCGGGCCGAAAAACCGCACTGCGGGAAGTTTTTGGTGCCCTTCATGAAGAGCACGACGCGATTTTGCTCGATGGTCTCACGGATAGTCTGCTGGACGTCGCTCATGGCCTCGGCGTAACGCAGGTTCAGGCGCCGCGCCAGGCCCCAAAGCGTCGCGCCCCCGGGGCGTAAGGTGCTCGGGTCGTGCGCGTTCTTTACGGCGGAGCCCGGGAGCGTGATAGATCGGCCCCGCAAGCTCAGAACCTTCGATTCCAAGGAGTCCACCATGCGTTCGACCCTTCTCATTCCGTTGGCCGCGTCTGCGCTGTTCGCGCTTGGCTGCGGTGACTCGCAGCCCGACCCGAATGATCCCTCGCAGATGCAGGGTCAATACGGTGCCCAGGGTCAATACGGCCAGAGCTACGGCCAGCAGCCGCAGGGCTACGGCGCCCCGGGCCAATACGTCCCGCCGCAGCAGCAACAACCGCAGCAGGGCACGCCCTACGGCCAGCCCCAGCCGACACCGCAGCCCATGCCCGGCACGCCCCAGCCGGCGGCCCAGGGTGGCGGTCAAGCGACCCCGATCGCGCCGGCCATGGCCGGCGCCGCGACCCCCGCGCTGACGGCCCTCGCGGCCGGCGAGGTGCAGGGCATGCAACCCGACGGCAGCGCTTTCGCCGCACAGTTCCAAGAGGGCCAGACCCTCGAGCAACCGATCAACCTCGCGGCGGGCAAGTGCTACTCGGTCGTCGCCGCGGGCCTCGGCATCCAGGAGCTCGACGTGCAAATCGTACTTCAGCCCATGCCCCAGCTCCCGGCGCAGGTGCTCGCGCAAGACAACTCGCAGGGCCCCAACGCGGTGCTCGGCGGTAAATCTGCCGGCTGCTTCCGCAACCCCTTCCCGATCGGCGGCACGGGCAAGGTCATCATGCGCGCGACCCGCGGCGCGGGCGTCGCGATGGGCCAGGTCTACGTCAAGTAATCACGTCGTTTGACCTCAAACGAATTCGATGACCGCACCGGCCGTTGAGGTCGTCGACCTGACGAAAACGTTTCAGGTCTACGAACGTGCGGCCGGTCTAGCGGCCACCTTGAGGTCCGTCTTCTCCCGCAAAAAAAAGACGGTGGTCGCCGTCGACCACGTCTCGTTCAGCGTCGAGCCCGGCGAGCGCGTGGGCTTCCTCGGGCCGAACGGCGCGGGCAAGACCACGACGCTGAAGATGCTCTCGGGCCTTTTGCATCCGACGTCGGGATCGGCGCGCGTCGCGGGCTGGATCCCGAAGGAGCGCAACCTCGAGTTCTTGTCGCGCATCACGCTGGTGATGGGGCAAAAACAACAGCTCCTCTGGGACCTGCCGCCCACCGAGACGTTCACGCTCAACCGCGCGCTGTACGGCATCGGGCAGAGCGCGTTCGACGAGACCCTCGCCGAGCTCGACGAGCTCTTGGAGCTGTCGAGCATCGAGCAGAAGCCGACGCGCCAGCTCTCG
>CAYLJT010000898.1:0-3283 GCA_964383995.1 uncultured Polyangiaceae bacterium | reverse complement strand
CCAGGTGGAGCGCCTCGACTACGAAAACCACAAGGCCTATGTCAACAAGGTAGAGCCCGACTACTTCACCACGGCGATGACGAACCGCAAAGTGACGGTCATCGACATGTCCAAAGAAGAGCCCTTGGGCCGCGCGACGTCGAGCTTTGGCGAGGTCAGCGTGGTGGAGCATGTGACGGGCTTCAAGAAGATAAAATTCTTTACCCACGAAAACACCGGTTATGGCGAGGTGCGTTTGCCCGACATCCAGATGCACACCACGGCTTTTTGGCTGACGGTGCCCGAAGGTCTTTGTTTGGAGCTCGGCTTGGGCAGGGCGGCGGCCATCGACGGGCTGCGCGGCCTGGGGCGGGCGCTCGAAACCGTGGCCACGCTCAAGCTTTTGTGCGACCCGAGGGACATCGGTCAAACGCTGGAGCACGCGGGAGACGGCACGGGGAGCGAGGGCTTCGATCCAACGTTGTTCTTGTTCGACAACGTGCCTGGCGGTGTGGGCCTGGCCGAGCGCATCCACGAGTCGGCCGACGAGCTGTTGGCGAGGGCAAGGGCGTTGATCGTCCACTGTGGCTGCCACGAGGGCTGCCCCTCGTGTGTGGGCGCAACAGCGGAAGACGGCGGGGTCAGAAAGCGCGCCGCGGCGGCCATGGGCCTTTTGTTGGCGCACGCTTGAGGCGCCCCTTGTGCGGGGCCTCCGTCAGCGCTCCGGGCACACGTCAAACTCAGCGATCGTGGTGTCGACGCGAAACGTGGAAGAGGTGGTGTGCCGCTCCGCGAAAAAGAGGGCCAGCGGGTAGACCTCGCCCACCTGAATCTGAAGGTCAGAGGCCCTACCGTCGAGATCGACGTTGGCGCTCTCGGCCGAGTGGATGCCCCCGAGGTCGATGGCAAGGTGATGATTGATGAACACCCAGATGTCGTCGTCGCCGGTGAACGTGAAGATCTCGCCGCCGGTGTAGCGAAAGTCGATGTTGATCTCGTAGGTAAAGTGGTAGTTGTGCGGGTTGTCCTCGTTCCCGAAGAGGGCGTCGTCGATGGGAAAAAATGCCTGATCGTTGAACCTGTAGATGGGTAGACCCTCGCCTGCGAGCTCGAGCGTGATGGTGAAGTCGGTGCTCAGGTTGACCCCGGGCACGTCGCGGAACCACTGGTCGAAGTTCTCTTTGCCACTGGTGGTGGGCGTGGTGGGGTTTCCCGTGTAGACGGGCTTGCCGTCGGCGCCGAGGAGCGACGCGACCATCCCGCGGTCGTCGTTGATGGGGCCTTCGAAGTCCGGGTGGGCTTGGTGAAAATCGCGAATTGTCCCAGTGATCGGGATGGAATCGCTGGGCCTCGGGGCGGTGCAACCCTGCCAGATGCCCTCGCTGCAGGTCTCGACACCGCCGCCACAGATGGTCTGGCAGGGCCTGGTGGCGCCGGGCTTGTCGCATAGAGTGAGAGAGGAGCGCGCCCCACACCCGCTGCCCGTGAGCAGGGCGGCCGCCAGGAGGAAGGTGCCCGCTTTGGCGAGGGGCCGCGGGACCGTCGAAGAAGCGGGCGTCCGACGCGAACGCGACCTTGCGTGCGAGCCATGGCGATCGTTTGAAGACAAACGAAAGTGCCAACGAGACATAGCGAACGGTGTCCTCTTGAAAGAGATGGTGGCCGAGCCCGCCGGCCGACGGAGGGGCAGCCTACGACGCCGCGAGGGAGAGAGGGTCAACGTTTTGTGGCGCGCAGACCGCTCAAACGGCCATCGAGCGTCTCCGCGTCGGTGAGCTCGCTCGTCGAAACGCAGTTCGCGCAACACGGCTCCGCACAAAACCCCGAGCCAAATGCGTTCGCGCCTCGTCGTCTCGACGGAATCGGTGTACGGCGGGGCGAGCCATGATCGACGACACCATCTACACTCTACGGCCCGAGCTGTACGACATCATCTACGCGCGCAAAGACTACCGCGGGGAGGCGTTGCGCTTGGCAGAGATGCTGGGGAATTTGGGCGTGCGGCCGGGCTCACGCGTGTTGGAGGCTGCCTGTGGTACAGGCAATCACCTCGTGCACCTCCAACACATCTACGCCATGGCCGGCTTCGATAAAAGCCCGGGCATGGTGCGCTTTGCGGCGCAAAAGGCCCCCAAGGTGCCGCTCTTCGCCGCCGACATGACATCGTTTACGGTAGAAGAGCCGTTCGACGCGCTGTTGTGCCTGTTCTCATCGATTGGCTACTTGATGAACGAACAAGCCCTCTCGCAAGCGGCGCAGGCCTTTGCCGCGGCCGTGCGACCGGGAGGAGCGTTGATCATCGAGCCGTGGTTTGCTCCCGAGGACTGGCGTGTTGGACTGCCGCACATGCTCCAGCACGACACGCCGGAGCTCAAGATTGCGCGCGTCAACACCACGGCGCGCGAGGGCGACGTGGCCATCTTCGACATGCACTGGCTCGTGGCCCCAGAAGGCCAACCGGTGGAGCACTTCGTGGAGCACCATAGCATGTGGCTTTGTCCGCGGGAGACGATGCAACGCGTATTCTCCGAAGCGGGGCTCGACATGCGCTTTGAGCCCGACGGGCTGTTGAAGGGTAGGGGGTTGTTCCTGGGGACGCGGCGGTAAGGCGCGAAGTGCTCCATCGCGATTGTCGGACGCCAGGGTAGGACAAACAATGTCTTAGTCCCGAAGCCTGCCCCTTGACGCCCTCCAACCCATCCCTAACTGGGGGGGCCTTCCAAGGGGCCCGTCATGAATTTTCCCGACAACGAAGACGTCGATCTGACCTTGCGCCACGTCACCCGCCGTTTTCCTCAGGATCTGGCGCGCCTGCTGCTGCCTTCCATGCCGCAAATCGAGGTGGTTGGTTGGACCGACACCCAGGTCACCGCACGTCAGCGCCGGCTCGACCGCACTCTGGAGCTCCGTATGTTGGGGCAACGTCGGCTGCTCCACGTCGAGTGGCAGCTCCGCATGCCGGCCGATATGGGCTATCGCGTGTTCGAGTACCAAGCGCTCCTTGCCATGGCGCTCGAAGACGAGCGCGCCGAATCGCGAGCGCCGCCCCGAGAGCCGCGCCCAGAAGAGAAGTCTGAGACATTGCGGTCGCCCTCCGACGAACCTCCCGAAGAAGGGCCTTCCCACCAACCCGCGCGGGCCGCGATCGCGAGCACCGTCGTGCTGCTGTCAGGCCGCGACGAGCCTTGGCCCGAATGGGGACAATACCGCTTGTCCGCGGAGAGCGAGCCATTTTCAGGAGCGCGCTACCGCGTCGACGCCGTCTACCAACGCACCGTCGACGAGCTCACCCGCCGCGGCGCGC
>CAYLJT010000897.1:0-3284 GCA_964383995.1 uncultured Polyangiaceae bacterium | reverse complement strand
CGGTCGGCCTTCCGACCCTCGGCTCGCTGGTGGTGCTCGGCGATTCGATCAGCGATGGTGGTGGTCAGTCGCCCTTCTACTACGACCTCCTGAAAGACGACCTGCAAGCCAAATACGGCGCCATCACCTACAAGAACAAGGCGAACAGCGGCTCGAAGACGGACGATCTGGTCAACCAGGTCAACAGCCTGCCCAATAGCCTCCCCGGCCCCGTGGCGGTCACCATCACGAGCGGCGGCAACGACATGAAGGCCGCCATCGCCCTCGTGCTCACGGGCACCGATGGCGCGAAGAAGCAGGCGATGAGCGACAACATCGACGCCGCGCTCAATATCCTTTTGACCCCCAACCATTTTGGTCAGGGCGTGGAGGTCTACGTCTTCGAAGGCAACATCTACGACGCCAGCGACGGCGCGGGCGACTTCGGCTCCCACGGCTGCGCGTTTGGCCAGGGCATCCCGGCGTTCCCGAGCGATGTCTACTTCGACGCCTGGAATCAAGTGATCGCGGACGCGGTGGCGGCCCATGGTCAGACGAGCGCCGACATGCACACGTTCTTCTACGGGCACGGCTACTCCAACCCACCAAGTTGGTACGCAAGCGACTGCACGCACCCGAGCTCCCTCGGGCACGACATGCTACATCAGCTCTTCTACACGTTGATCACAGGCGAGGCCGCACCCTAGGCGCGCACAATGCGCGCGAGGGCGCTGCGCATGACGTCGGGTATGGCAACCGAGGTGCGCGCTACGCGGTCGACGAACACATGCGTAAACGTGCCGTCGGCGGCCGAGATCAGGCAATCGTCGGCAAAGATGCCGATGCCGTAGGTGACCGAGCGCTGTCCGAGACGGTCGACCCGCACGCCCGCGGTGACGGCCTGGGGATAGGCAATAGGCGCGTGGTAGTGGCAAGCGGAGGCGACCACCAGGGCGATGACCGGGCTCTTCTGGATGTCGAGCCCCCCCTCGGCGATCAGGTAGCTGTTCGCGGCGGTGTCGAAGTAGCTGTAAAAGACGACGTTGTTGACGTGGCCGTAGGCGTCGTTGTCCAGCCAACGCGTGGTGATGGACACGGTGTACGGATAGCTGTCTCTGCGCTCGGGCTCCCTGGCCATGGACACCTCACCAATAGCTCATTGCACCTTGAAACAAGCGGGTCAGCTCGCTCGCGCCCACTGGCCGCGGCGCGTTGGCGAGCAGGCGCGCTTGGGGCAAGGTCCCGGCGACGAGCCGCTGCACGTGCTCGGCGCGGTAGCCAATGCCGCCCACGCCGTTTGGCAAGCTCGCCTCGCGCATCAGCGCGATCAAGCGCCCGGCCAACAGCTCGCCCGCGTCCGTGGGATCGCTGTCCGAGACATCTGCCCCCAGGCGCCGCGCGGCCTCCTGGTGGCGAGCGGGATCGACGGGAGCCGTAAAGCGAAACACGGAGGGGGCGCCGACAATGACCGAGACACCGTGGGGCACCATCGGCTCGTGTCCCGGATAGTCGCTGGGATGGAAGCTCGTCTCGTGGGCCAATCCAGCCACCGCGTAGGCCATGGCGTGGGGCAGGTGCACCCCTGCGTTGCCGAAGGCGACGCCCGCCAAGGTGGCCGCCCACAGCATCCCTTCGCGCGCCTCCGCGTCCGCCGCGTCGCGCACGGCGCGCAGAAGATAACGCCCCGTCAAGGTCAGGGCTTCGCGACAGCCGATGTCGCTAAAGGGGTTTCGGCCCTGGCTCATCGGGCGAGCGGAGGCTGGCTCGGCGACCTGCCTTTGATTGTAGGGCCTGGCGGTGAACGACTCGACCGCGTGACACAGCACATCGAGACCGCTGGCGGCGACCACCTGAGCGGGCAGCGAGGCGGTGACGTTGGGATCCACCAGGGCCTCGGTAGGCCGGAGCCGGGGCGACGCGATTCCAGTTTTGGCGCCCAGGGTAAGATCGTCGAAGATGGCAATTCCGGTGACCTCGCTCCCCGTGCCACTGGTGGTCGGACAGGCGATGTGGGGCGCGAGAGGCCCTTTTACCGCTCGTCCCTCGCCGACCGGTGGGTTGACGTACGCATGCAGCGGCGCGGGATGGCTCGCCAGCAGATTGGCGGCCTTGCAGGTGTCGATCACCGAGCCACCGCCCAACGAAACATAGCCGTCGACGCCCGCCGCAACGGCGAAGCGCGCGGCTTCCTCGAACGAGAGGTTGGTCGGCTCCACCCGGACTTCGTTGTACACCACCACGTCAAGGCCGGCCGCCTTCAGGGAGCGCAGGACGGTGTCCAATAGGCTGAGCTTGGCAAGGGTTGCGTCGGTGAAGAGCGCCACGCGCTGGAGACCCAAACCCCTCACACGCTCGCCCACTTCGCCCAGGCAACCCCGTCCGAAGGTGACGCGGGAGGCGTCCATGGTGAACGAGGTATCGCCCAGGTTGGCCGCCAGCGGGTATTGGCAACAGAGCACGAGCGCCTTTTACTCGTGGTCTCGGCGCGGGTCGAGCCTCACGTTTTCGGCCGCTCGGCCTTGCCTTCCCAAGCCGCGAATTTCGGGCGATAGTAGGCGTCGTGAACGCGGATCAAAGCGCCAGCCCCTCGCGACCGGTTGCCATGGATGCCCCCACAGCGGCGCGCTACCGCGCTCTTTCGGCGGTGCGTAGCGCTCTCGCCGACGACGCTCGCAGCGCCGCCTATCGCTACCTGTGGCGACCCCTGTTGGGCCTCCAGCTCGTGCTCTACACGCGCGTGGTCTACAGGTTCATGTCCGAGCCGGTGTATGCGTCGGTGCCCAGCGCCGAGTACCCCCTCTTGCACGAGAACCACATTGGCAACCTGGTCTCCCTCGCGTCGCAGCCGAACCTCGCCGTGCTCACGGTCCACGTGGCCATGGCCTGGGCATGGATCTTCGCGGTGATCGCGCAAAAGCACTTCGTTGCACGCATGGCCGAGGGCTTGAAGGGGGGCCAAGAGGGCCTGTTTGCGCGCTACCGCACGGCCCACGTGGTCGTGGGCACGGGCATGGTCGCCCTCGGTATCGTGGGCATTCTGGCCGCCTTGGTGATCACCATCTCGAACCACGGCAACCCGGGCATGCAGCAGTTCTTGCTGGGTCAACCGCTCTTTTTCTTACCTGCCATGGCGATGGTCTGGATCACCGCCCGGCGCAAGAATCTCTCGATCCGACATCACTTGTTTTGGGCGGACACCGCCTTCTTGGGCCCGGCGGTGGCGAGCGTCTGGACGGAGGGGGCGATCTACGTTTTGGGTAGGATGACGTCGCTTGGGCCGAACTCGGCCGAGGTTTGGGCCTCGG
>CAYLJT010000896.1:0-3301 GCA_964383995.1 uncultured Polyangiaceae bacterium | reverse complement strand
GTGACGTCGGGCAGGTAGGCCCACACCTCGTAGCCGCCGTCGGTCCCCGCTTCGCGCGAAATGTACCCGTAGCCCCCGTAGGCAGCCCCCGCGAGGACCACGGTCATCAGGCCGACCTTGGCTGCTCTATCCAGTTCTGCCATCGAGGCGAGGGCAACGTACCACGCTCCTTCGAGCCGTCCCGTCGGAAAACAGCCGGACGCAGCCTGCTTGAGCCGCTCTCTGACGCCCGCCACGGGGCGGCGCCCGTGGGGCGAAGACAGCGCCCTTTGGTGCTATTTGTTGGCGATGCGCGCCCTTCCAAAAACCCTTGGCGCTTGGGCCTCGTACACGGCCCTCGCGCTCAGCGCCGCGTCGTTGTCCGCTTGTGCGACCTACACGACCACGGTCGTCGCAACCTCGGAGGTGATCGGCTACGAGGTGGAGCCCCTGCCCGCGTGGCTCCCGCCCTATTCGTCCGCGGATTTGGCGCTCCTCGAGCCCGTCGAGCACGACATCGACGTGCGCGCTCCGCGGGTCTACCCGGACCTCAAGGGCTTCGGTTACTCGGACGATCGACCGCTCGTCGATCCGCGCAACGCCATGCGCCTCGACGCGCTGGTGTCCGAGGTGTTGGACGCCTCGCCGCGCTTTTATCTGCTCGGACGTGCGCCCCGCGAGACCGCGAACCTGGTCGCGCAATACGGCCCGACGGCGCCCGAAGAGCCCGATCCTTGGGTGGTCGCCAAGCGCGACGAACGCGGCATCGGGGAGCTGCTCCACCCGCGCGTGAACGCCGCGGCGAAGCTGTCGTACGCGCGGGGTGTGGCGCAGTTCGAGACCGACGATTTGGAGAGCGCGTTGGCTTCGTTCCGCGAGGCAGTGAACCTAGGGCCCAACGTGCCGGGCTTCCGTCTGGGGCTCGCGGAAGCCCTGTTCAAGAGCCGGAATTTGCGCGCCGCGAAGGCCGCCTACGAAGACGTGTTGGCGGTCGATCCGACGCTGGCATCCGCGCATTTGGGCCTCGCGAAGACGCGCCTCGCGTTGCGCGATCGAGCCGGCGCGCGGGCCGAGGTCGCCGAAGCGCTGGCCTATCGGCCCGGGTGGCTGCGCGCGTTGGAAGTGGCGGATCAGGTGGTGCCCGGCGCGGGCGGCGACGGCGACGTGCGTTTGCCGCCGTACCGCGTGTTCTTGGAGGTCGACGCGAAAGGCGCGGTCCACGTGCTGAGCGAGGATGGCGACGCGGCGCGGGCCTACGGCATGTGCCGCGCGGCCCTGCGTTACGAGCCCGACATGCGCGCCGCGACGCTCGGTGTGCCCCGCGATGCGCCCTACCATTTGTCGGTCGCCGAGGAGGTGCTGTGCCACGAAGCGGCCATCGGCGCCTACCTCGCGGCGCGTGAAGACGATCGCGAATTGCCCGTGGATCCAAGGGCCGAAGCGCTGCTCGACCTGGCGGCGCGGCGGGGCCTCTCGGGCTTCGTCATGTACGAAGTGCTCGGCGCGGAGCGGCCCGAGCGCGCGCGGCTAGCGCCCCCGGCCGTGCACGAGGCGATGTTGCGCTACGTCGAGGACTACATCCTTGGACCTGAAACGATTTCCAGCGCGCCTCCTCCCGTGGAGGACGATCGCTGAGCATGCGCCGTAGCGCCCTTGTGCTCGGGCTCTTCGCGCTCAGCGCGGGGTGCGCGGGGGCCGACGAGGTGGCGAAGGCGCCCTCCGCCGCACCCTCCGCGCCCGCGCCCGCGCCCACCGACGCGGCGACAGCCTCCGCGAGCGGCCCTTCGTTTCGCGACGTGACCTCGTCGCCCAAGGCCCTCACCGAGGCCCTGTCCGCCGATGACCGAGCGCTCTATGCGCTGTGCGGCGAGGCCGACGAGGCGGTGGCCGAAACCGCCCGCGAAAGCGCGCGCCAACAGCTCGGCGGCGGCGACCTCTTTGGCCCCGAGGAGCTGGCGTTCTCCCTGCGTCGCGCGGGTGATCCGCACGTGTGGCCGAGAGGCTGGTCGATCGCGGGGGTGGGCCTCGATGAGGCCGATACGCGCAGCCGCGTCGAGCGCTGGGCCGCCTCGCAAAACCCCGTCGGAAAGCGGCGTTGCGGCGTGGGCCGCGCGACCGGGCCGGACGGCACGTCGGTGGTCGCGGCGGTCACCGTCGACGCTTTGGCCGACATCGCGCCTTTGCCGACGCGCGCGCGTCTCGGACAATGGCTCACGCTCGACGGCGTGATGTTGGTGCCCGCCAAGGAGGTGAAGGTCGTGCTGCTCGGGCCGCGCGGCGCGCCGAAGACCGTGCCTTCGTCGCTGGATCGCAGCCGAATTCGCTCGAGCTTCGCGGTGGATCAACGGGGCGGCTGGCTGGTGCAGGTGCTCGCCACCGTAGCCACGGGCCCGCGGCCGGTGCTCGAAGCCCTGGTTTTTGTGGGCGATGAGCCTCCCACCGAGGTCGTGAAATGGACCGCACCGGGGGAGGATGCGGGCGCAAAATCGAGCGATGAGAACGACGCGCTCGTGAAGATGGTCAACGCGGCGCGCCAAACCGAGGGCCTCGGAGCCCTCAAGCGGGACCCGGCGCTCGATCGTTTCGCGGCGGCGCACGCCGAAAAAATGCGAGCGCAAAAGCTGCTCGGACACGACGTCGGCGACGGCAGCCTGCGCGAGCGTCTCGACGCGGCCAGTGCGCGAGAGCACCTCGTGGGCGAGAACGTGGCCAGCGCATCGACCTTGGTGCGCGCCCATCGCTCGCTCTGGGCCAGCCCTTCCCACCGCGCGAACCTATTGCACCCGGGATTTCGCCGTATCGGCGTGTCCGTCCTGCACGACGAAACCGACACCGTGTGGGTCGCGCAGGTCTTCGCGGACTAACGAGCCCAGTCTGCGCGAACGTTCACGTAACAAGCCGCGCAGCGAGCGCGCTTGACCGAACCTTTCCACGTGAGTACGACCGCCCGCGTCGTAGATAGACCCTTCATTTTGAGCGAGGAAAAAGCCATGGCGACGAAAATCGCAATCAACGGGTTCGGGCGTATCGGCCGCTGTGTCGTCCGCGCGCTTCATCAACGCGGCATCGGGGACATCGAGATCGTCGCCGTGAACGACTTGACCGACCCGGGCACCCTCGCGCACTTGTTCCGTTTCGACTCTGTGCACGGCGAATTTCGCGGCGCCGAGGTCAGCTCGGGCGAAGGCTTCATGCAGATTGGGTCGAGCCGCATGAAGGTGCTCGGCGTCAAAGATCCCGCCGAATTGCCCTGGAAAGACCTGGATGTCGACGTCGTGTTGGAGTGCACCGGCCTCTTCACCGAGAAGGCCAAGGCCGCGGC
>CAYLJT010000895.1:0-3310 GCA_964383995.1 uncultured Polyangiaceae bacterium | reverse complement strand
GGGGCCCGAGGCGGCCCATTTTACGGCCTCGCCATCGTGCTCCATCATCGCCTCGAGCTCGTCGTGGCAGATCTTGATGAACAGATCGCTGGCGCTGACTTCCTGCACTTGTCCCGCGGTTTTCACGCGGTTCGTCAGCGTCTGGCCGATGGCGGTCTCTTTGACCCGCTGCAAGAAGGCCTTGACCACCCCCAGCTCGACGTCGGCTTCGAGCAACGACAGGCGCACCTCGCGCAGGGCCGGATCGATGTTTTTTTCGGAGAGCTCGGTGAGGCCCGCGAGACGATTTCGAGCCTGGCGAAAACCACGGGTAAGCGTGTCGAACATGATTGCCCGGGCTCTTAGCGTCGTTTTCGCGCGGGCGCCAAGGGGAGAGCGTCGGCGCGCGCTTCGGGGTATCAAAGGGCCATGCGCCGTAGCGCCTACGTAACCCTGTTCCTCCTCGCGTCGAGCTTGTCCCTCGCCACCACCGTGGCCTCCGCGGCCCCTTCCCCCGACGTCGAGCGCGTGGCGGGCTTCATCAATCGCGCCGAGTACGAGGCCGCGGAGAAGCTGTTGGCCGACCTCACGAAGGGCCCGACACGCAACGACGCGCTGCTCTTGCAGGCGCGCATCGAGCTGGAGACGGGCCGCTACGGCAAGGCCGTCGACAGCGCGAAACAAGCGTCGCAAGGCGGAAGAGAGGCCAAAATCGCGGCGGCACCGCTGCGCGCCGATGCCCTCGCGCGGCTCGGCAAGCTCGACGAAGCGATCCGCGTGTTGCGCGAGGTGGAGAGCGAGGACGACGCGCGCCGCGCGCGCTTGATGCTCGGCGAATTTCTGATCCGCGCGGGCAAACGCGCCGAAGCGCGCGCGCCCTTGATGACCCTGATCGACGACTACAACAGCGATGCGATCGGCGAAAACGACGCCGAAGGGCTCACGCTCGTGGGCCGCGCCGCTCACCTTTTGCGCAGCGCGAGGGACGCCAACGACGCCTACAACGCGGCGGAGCGCGCGGGGGGCAAGCAGCGCGTGGAGACGTTGTTGTTTCGCGCCGAGCTGTTCCTCGAAAAATACGACGCTGGCAACGCCGGCTCGGCCGTGAAAGACGCCCTGAAAATCGCGCCGAAGAGCCCCGACGCGCACGTGCTCATGGCGCGCATTCGCCTGGATTCGTCGATGGATTTCGAGGCCGCCGAGAGCGAGGTGCGCCAGGCCCTCGACGTGAACCCGAACCTCGCGTCCGCCTACGCCGTGCGTGCGGGCCTTTTGCTGCGCGACTTCGACATCGAAGGCGCCGACGCCGCGGTCGATCGGGGACTGCGCATCAACCCCCAAGATTTGGAGCTGCTCTCGATGAAGGCGGCCATTCGTTTCTTGGCCGACGACCCCAAGGGCTTTGAAGCGGCCAAAGCCGAGGTCTTCAAGCAAAACCCCGAATACACGACGTTCTTCCAGGTCGTGGGCGAGTTCGCCGAGTGGGAGCACCGCTACGACGACATCGTGAAGATGATGCGTGAGGCATCCAGCATCGACCAACAAGACGCCAAGGCCCTGGCCACACTGGGCCTCAACCTGATTCGCACGGGCGAAGAGGCCCCCGCCCTCGACGCGCTGCGCAGGGCCTGGACGCGCGACAAATTCAACGTGCGTGTCTACAACACCCTTAATTTCTACGAGAAGGACGTGGCCACACAATACGTGTCGGTGGCCGGCCAAACCTTCGTGATGCGCTATCACAAAGACGAAAAGGCCGTGCTCGAGCGCTATGTGCCCAAGATGCTCGACGAGGCCTATGCCTCGATGGTGAAGCGTTATGGCTTTACCCCCAAAGAGCCGACCAGCATCGAGCTGTACGCCGATCCCGAGCACTTCTCGATTCGCACGAGCGGCCTGCCCAACGTGGGCATTCAAGGTGTTTGCTTCGGGCGCACCCTGGCCGCCATGAGCCCCGGCGCCGGAGCCTTCAATTGGGGCAACGTGCTTTGGCACGAGCTAGGCCACGTGTTCGCCATTCAAATGTCGAAGAGCCATGTGCCACGCTGGTTCACGGAAGGTCTGTCGGAGTACGAGACCATCGTGCGAAGACCCGAGTGGCGCCGCGAAGAAGACCCTTCGCTGTACGCCGCGTTGCGCGCCAATCGTCTACCCAAGGTGGCTGGCATGAACAGCGCCTTTACCCACGTAAAGAGCGCCGACGAGGTGGTCACGGCCTATTACGCCGCGAGCCAGATTGTCGTGTTCATGGCCGAGCGCTACGGCTTCGACAAGGTCGTCTCCATGTTGCCCCGCTGGGCCAGCGGCCAAAGGACGCCCGAGGTGGTGCAAGGTGCCCTTGGCATTTCGGTGGACGAGCTCGACAAGCAGTTTCGCGCGTGGGTCGAAAAGAAGCTCGCGCCCTACGACAAGCAGTTCATCCCCGACCTCCACGCGCCGCCCCTCGACGACGCGCGCAAGGCCGCGCTGGCGGCGCCCAAGGACGCCAAGAAGCAGGTGGAGCTCGCCCTTGCCTTGCTGGCCGAAGGTCAGGAAGACGAAGGCATGGCGGTGTTGGAAGAGGCCCTGCGGCTCAACCCGAAGGAGCCCAACGCGCGTTACGTCAAGCTGCGTCTGACCATGGGTGAGAAAGACGTGCCCGCCGCCGCCAAGCTGGTGGAGGCGATGATCGCCGACGGCATCGACGGCTATGCCATGCGCATGAAGGCAGCGGACATCGCCGAGGCGCAAAAGAACGAGGCCAAGCAGAGGCAACACCTGGAAGCGGCGCACAAGTTCGACCCGACCATGGCCGAGCCGATTCAGGCGCTGTACGACCTAGCGCACAAAAAGAAGGACGAAGCGGCGCAGCTAGCCCTGTTGCGGCAACTGGCCTTGATTGACCAACACGACAGGAAAGTGTACGGGCTTTTGCTCGACGGCCTGGTGAAAAAGGGTCTTTGGGCGGAGGCGGTAAAGGTGGGGGAGTCGGCCCTGTTCATCGACCCGATGAACCCCGAAGTTCACCGGCTGTACGCCCGGGCATTGGCCCGGACGGGTCGGTTTGTCTCAGCCATTTTCGAGCTGAACAGCGCCCTGTACACCAAGCCCGAGCCGCCCGTTCAGGCCGAAATTTACGCTGAAATGGCCAAGGGTTACGACAAGCTGAAGCGGCCCGACTACGCCAAGCAAGCGCGCGAGCACGAGGCCTTCGTGAAGACACTGGGCAAGGGCCCCGGCGGCGCGCCGCCGCCCGACGACGACGACGACCTGACCACCTGGCTCGGCCCCGACGCCGGTGAACAGGGCTTGTTGACCCCGCCCGCGAGCCCGCTGATGGTTCAAGGGGACA
>CAYLJT010000894.1:0-3314 GCA_964383995.1 uncultured Polyangiaceae bacterium | reverse complement strand
CGATCCGAGCTTCGACGCGAAGATCGGCTTCCGCACGCGCTCCATGCTGTGCGCGCCGCTCCTCTCGCGGGCCGGCGTGGTGTTGGGGGTCATCCAGCTCATCAACAAGAAGCGCGACCCGGACAAGCGCCTGAGCGGTGCGGAAGACGTCGCCGCCGAGGTCGTGTCCTTCGATGAGCAGAGCGAATCCCTGTTGGTCGCCCTCGCCTCGCAGGCCGGGATCGCCCTCGAAAACGCTATTTTGTACGACGAGATCCGCCGCATGATGGAGGGCTTCGTGCGCGCGAGCGTGGAGGCCATCGAACAGCGGGATCCCACGACGAGCGGCCATTCACGGCGCGTCGCCGAGCTGACGGTGGGCCTCGCGCGGGCCGTCGAGCGCTCCGATGTCGGCCCGTTCCGCGGGCTGACCTGGACCAAGGACGACCTCCGGGAGCTGGAGTACGCCTCGTTGCTGCACGATTTCGGCAAGATCGGCGTGCGCGAAGAGGTGCTCGTCAAGGCCAAGAAGCTCTTTTCCCACGAGCTTTCCGCCATCCGCGCGCGCTTCGACTTCGCGATTCGCTCGCACGAGGCCGACGTTCTGCGCAGGAAGCTGCATGTGATGCAGCGCGGGGGTGGTGTCGACGAGCTCGAAGCCTTGGACCGCGAGCTCGAAGAGCGGCGACGCGACCTCGAGACGTCCTTCGAGGTGGTGCTGATGGCGAACGAGCCGACGGTGCTACGGGGCGGGGAATTTCAGCGCATCGAGGCCCTCGCCCACGACACGTACGTGCACCTCGACGGGCAGCCGCGCCCGCTGCTCACGGCCGACGAGGTGGCCCGGCTGTCGGTGCCCCGCGGCTCGCTTACCCCGGCCGAGTTCGACGAGATCCGTCGTCACGTCTCGCACACCTTCAGCTTTCTGCAGCAAATCCCGTGGGGAAAGCAGTTCCGCCGCGTGGCCCACATCGCGGGCGCGCACCACGAGCGGCTCAACGGCACGGGCTATCCCCATCGCCTGCGCGCCGAAGAGATCCCGTTGCAGTCGAAGATGATGAGCGTCGCGGACATCTTCGACGCCCTCACGGCCTCCGATCGCCCTTACAAAAAGGCCGTGCCCGTCGAGCGGGCCCTCGACATCCTGGGCTACGAGGTGGCCGACCAGCACATCGACGGCGACCTCGTGCGCATCTTCGTCGAGGCCCGGGTCTGGACAGAGGTCGAGTCCCACGGCGATGGTCCGGCGCCCTCGCTGCGCTTTCGATAAAATTTGAGCTCAAACAATTAGCGACGCTTGAGCTCGAAGCTGGCCTCGCGGGCCGTGGCGTCGGGGCCGGACGCGTGGATCTCGGCCTTCACCACGTCGCCCTTCACGAGGCCCACCAGCACGCCGGTCATCGCGTCGGTGCGCGCTGGATCGTCGGGGAAAAGGCTGGCGCGCACCACGTCGCCTTCGGCGCGGCCGCGCAGCGTCCCCGGGCCGAGGGCGCCCTCGACCGTACCCTGCACCTCGCCGTCGAGGTTGATGGTGAGCTTCACCGTGCCCGCGCCCAACGCGCCCGGGCCGCCGTCTTTCGCCCAACGTTTGGGGGACGCGCCCGGGTTGAGGGTGAGCGTCCCCTTCTTGGCTTCGTAGGCCCCGGTCCATGCGCCGAAAAAGCCGGGTGGCGGGCTGGCCGACGCGCTCGCCGAGGGCGTGGGCGCCGCGGATGACGGCGCCGCGGACGCGACGGAAGGCGCTTGTGTCGACGACGCCGAGGGGCCCGGCGCGGGCCGCGTGTCCGCGGGCTCGCACGCGCAAACGCCGAGCAGCAGGCCGCAAAGGGCGAACAGCGCGCGGGCGCTCACGGCGGACCCCAGGTCGCACCGCCGTCGTCCGTGGCCATCACGTAGAAGCCTCGGCGTGAGGTGCCGGTGACGTCCGCCGACAAGAGCAGGATCGCGCGGCTGCCGAAGGACCAAAGCGCAAGCGCCTCGATGCGCCCGCGGCCGCCTTCGCCTTCACCGAGCACGCGCGGCAGCTCGTAGAGCTTTCCACCGTCGAGGGACTGGGTGACGTAGATGCCCCAACGTTCGGCCACCTTCGCGCTCATCAGCGCGATCACACCCTGGGTCGTGACCACCGCGTCGAGGCGCCGCTCGTGTTTCAGCGGCCAAGGACGGAAGGGAGGCGCCTCGGGCTCTTGGCATTTGCCTTCGATGTCGCAGACAACGAAGGACTCCATCGCGGCCTTCGGCGGCATCGTCGTGAGCACCACCTTCTCGCCCAGGCAGCCCATGCTCGTCGTGCGCAGCGTGTGAGGCGGCAGCGCGACGGCGGCGGCGCGCTTGGGGGAGACGAACAGCGCGTAGGGTCGGCCCGCGGCCCACACCGTTTGGTACGACGTGTCGCCGTTTTCGCACGCGGGGGGCGCAGAGAGCGCGGCTATCGCCGTCGGATCGGCGCGCAGCCCGGCGATGGGCAGAGGCTCGCCGAGGGCCTCGCCGGGCCCCGGGATCGTCCTCGCCGAGAGCGCTCCGCCCTTCGAGAACAAGAGGCTCGGAGGCCGTCCGTAGGGCGCGGGGAGCGGAACCTCAGGCCCGGGCAGGGGCACCGGCGCACCGAGATCGGCCCCCGACGCGTTGAGGTACACGAGCTCGGGCTTGCGCGGCGTGGGCTCGCGCACGAGCGCCGCGGTTGTCTCGGACAAAACCGCGGGCAGCGGCCAGACCCCGAGAAATGAGGGCTTCTTCTTCTCGTCGGCGGCCACGAGCGGCGTGGGTACGTTGAGCGCGAAGGTGTCGCTCGGCGCGAACGCGACGTTGAGGGAGGCGACCGCACCGGGCTTCGCGCCCTTCTCTTTGGTGCCCGACGCCAGCACGAGCACGCCCGTTTGTCCCACCGACCACGAGGCGAAGTCGCTGCGCTTGGTGGTCACGGCCTTGAAGCTCCGACCCCCGTCTTGGGTGATCACGGCCACCGTAAATTCCGCGAATTGGCCGGTAATCACCGCCCTTTTGTCGTCGAGCACGAACACCCGCCCCCACTCGGTCGAGGTGGGCGCAAGCTCGGGCGAGAGGCCGCGGGCCGAGCCGAGGCTGGTGAGGAGCTCGTCGGTGGACGCCGCGCCCTGCGAGATGGGCGGCGCGATGGGCGGCGTTTCCTGCGCTTTCTTGTCGCAGGCCGCAGCCGAAAACCCCATGAAGAGCGCTGCCCCGAGCAGCGCGCGCGAGCCTCTTGCCATCACTCGACCCGATCGGGATCCATGCAGCAGCGGAAGCCCGTCGAGTAGTCGTGGTAGTCGAAATCGTGGGCGGTGGTCTGGTACGAGCACCCTTCGCCGTTGAGCGTC
>CAYLJT010000893.1:0-3316 GCA_964383995.1 uncultured Polyangiaceae bacterium | reverse complement strand
GTGAGCAGCGAAACGCTGCCCATCTTGCGGAGGTACATGCGGACCGGATCGTTTGACTTGGAGTAGTAGTCGACGTCCTCTTCTTCGCGCTCCGGCGAGACGTGGAGCTTCTTCTCCCCCGCCTCTTCTTCCGCGATGCGCTTGGGCGCGATTTTGACTTGCGTCGCGCCGTCGACGATTTCGATGTCTTCGTCGCCGAGCGCGCCGACGACGTCGTCGAGCTGGTCGGACCCGACGTCGGCGGGCATCGCGTCGTTGACCTCGTCGTAGGTCAAAAAGCCCTTGGATTTGCCCGTTTCAATGAGCTTTTCCAGGCCTCGCTTGTCCTTCTCCGAGCGCTGCGCGTTGCCGTCTTTTTCGCCCTTTTGCGAAGGGGCCGCGGGGCGACTTTCGGGCTTCGCTGATTTGGCGCTGGGCGCCGGCTTCTTCGGGGCCTTCGACTCCGCCGCGCTGGGCTTGCCCGCTACCTTGCTGCGGGCTGCAGCTTTCGCGGTCGGCGGGTGGCCGCTCCCCCGCGATCCACCCGCACCGACGTTCGACTGCTTGGGCTTGTTCGCCATCCGTTCAACTCCGAGAGCGGCGCCACGTTGGGCCGCGAAAACTTGGGCGCGACGACCATGACAACAACGTCGCACCGCTTCCAGCGGTCGAGCCCGCCGCGCGAAGGAAGCGGGCTTAAATGCATCGCGGCGTCGCCGGGAGCAAGTAACATTCGGCGTTTCTTTCGATGCTGCCCCGGCTCAGCGGCGAGTCGCCAGCCGCTCTTGTGCCCGCCGCGCGGCCTCGCGGAGCAGGGCCTCTTCGGAGTCGGTGTTCCCGACCGCCGCCGCCCGCTCCAGCTCCTCGACCACCTCGGCGTTTTCGCGGGCCAGCGTGAGCCCCCGCAACTTGCGGGCGTTTCGTAGCAAAGTCGCCTTCGCATCGCCCACGGCTTCGAGCTCGGGGGACGAAAGGCGGCCCGCGGCAAAATCCCTGATTTCGGGCGGCAAACGCCGCAAATAGCCCTCGGTATCGAAGTCTCCGCTGCGTTCGGCGGCGAAGTTGGCGGCGGCCAGGGCCGCGTCGCCGTCGAGGAGGCTGAGCGCGTCTTGAACCTCGGGGTCCTCCAAAAGCTCGGGAAAATCGAGTAATGCACCCAACATATCCAGGGGAATACGGCCGCTTTGCACCTGAGAACGCGCGCGCGGGCCGGCCTCGGGGGAGGCCAGGGAGGTGTCGACGACACGGCGTGCGGGGGGCGCCTCGGTGTGCGTGGTGGCCGCGGTGACGAGGCGCTCGAGCTCGCGCAGATCGAGGGCGGGGCGACCTCGCACAAGCAGCTTCGCGGCGAGCCTGTCGGCGTAGAGCTTGGTCATTTGACGCAGGTTCGGATCGTCTTCTTCGGCGAGCAGGGCCGCCACCGCGCGCACGCGCGCGTGCTGCTGTTGCAACGTCGACGAGACGAACGTCGTGGTGTCGAGGGCATCGTCGATCAGGTGCTCGAGCAGGCCGTGGGCCGCGCCAATCAAGCTCACGAGCGCTTCCGGGCCGCGCGCGCGCACCAGCGTGTCCGGGTCCTGCCCCTCGGGAAGGGTGGCCGCCTTGGCCGCGAGACCTGCGACCTTGCACGGTCCACGTGCGGCTCGCGTGGCCTTGCGGCCCGCCGCGTCGCCGTCGAAGAGCAGCACCACGGCCGGCGCAAAACGCTTCATGAGCTTGGCCTGGGTCTCGGTGAAGGCCGTGCCGAGCGGCGCGACGACGTTCTCGATGCCCCGCGCGTGGAGGGCCACGACGTCGAAGTTTCCTTCGACCAAGATCGCTTCCCCCTTTTGCCGCACGGCCTGCCTCGCTTGGTGCAAACCAAACAGGTGCTCGCCCTTCGTGTAGATGGGTGACTCGGGGCTGTTCACATATTTGGCGGGCGGGCCATCGACCCGCGAAGGCGTCAATCCAAGGGGCGCGAGCGCCTCGGCCGGGGGCTCTTCGAGGGCGCGGCCGGAGAAGGCGACCACCCGACCCAACACGTCGACCACCGCGAACATCAGCCGGTGGCGAAACCTGTCGTAGTGACCCGAGCCCGTGGAACGAGGCACGAGCAAGCCCACCCGTTCGGCCGCCGCGAGGGACACGCCTTGCTGGCGCAGGAAGTTGGCGAGGCCGTCCCAACCATAGGGCGCGTAGCCGATGCGGAACGCTTGGAGCGCGTTGAGCACGGGATCGATGCCCGCGCTGTTGTCTCGGACACGGGGGTCCAGATCGCGTCGCCGAAGCTCTTCGAAGGCGTAGCGCGAGAGGGGCATGCGCGCCTCATCGAGGCACTGTTCGAAGTACGTCGCGGCGAGGTTGTTGACGGCGTAGAGGTCGTCTTTTGCGCGGCGGGCCGCCTGGGCTTCGCGTTGATCGACGGGGCCGCGTGTCTCTTCGATGACGATGCCCACGCGATCGGCGAGGCTCTGAACGGCCTCGTGAAACGGAAGCCCGAGGGCTTTCATCATGAAGTCGACGGCGGAGCCGGACTCTTTGCAGCCAAAGCAATGGTAAAAGCCGCGCTCCGGGCTCACGTGAAAGCTCGGGGACTTTTCTTTGTGGAAGGGGCAGGGGCCGACGAACGAGCGACCACGCCGCGTGAGCTTGATGCTCTCCCCGATCAGCGCGACGAGGTCCGTGCGCTCTTTGACGAGGGCGATGGTCTCGGGGGAAATCATGCGAACAAGCGCATGATCGCACGCGCCGCAGCGCGGCGCGGCCTACTTTGGCTCTTGCGGGAGATTGTGGTCCGTGAGGCTCTCGTCGGGACGGAGCGCGTCGGCGACGTCCTCGGCTGCGAGCTTCGCGTGGGCCGCGAGGAAGCGTGTGTCTTCGGTGACGACGGGCAGGGGCGGATCGCCGATCAGCTCGAGCTTGGTGGCGAGCCACTGCTCTTCTTCGATCAGCTCGCGTCGCTTGGGATCGGCGAGCTCGCCGTCCCAGCTCGCCAGCGCGGCGCTCACTTCCTTCACGCGGCGGCGAACCTCGACGACATCGACGTCGTCTTTGCGCGCGAAGTAGTCGGTGAGGAGGACCGCGGTATCGTGCACGACCTCGACGAAGCCGTTCGCGACCGCGATCTTCTTCTCTTCGCCGTCTTGGTGGTAGGACACGATGCCCGTCTTGAGCGCGGCCAAGAGCGGCAAATGACCTGGCAAAACGCCGAACTCTCCAGCGATGCTGGGGGCGGTCAAGTCGCTGACGTTCTCGCGCAGCGCGACGCCCGAGGGTGTCACGATTTCGAGGCGAATGGATTCGGTGCTCGCGGCCATCGAAGACCTCTCAGGCCTTCTTCTCGGTGGAGCGGGCG